>JAAYPG010000004.1 GCA_012519905.1 Clostridiales bacterium
ATTCTAAGATGAACTGAGAATATACAATTTGACAAAATGATATAAACATGTATAATCTCATTTTAGCTAAATAAAAATTACTATTTATTAAAGTATCACATATATAGTATAACATCAATTGTAAGCATTTTCAATTAATATACGGTTATTCAGATAAAAAATGGTTATTAAAGATACTTTTCCTTTATTTTTTATAAGATTATTTGAATATAATAATGCATTTATATTAAAATAATATATAAGAATATAATTAATAAGGTGGAGTGGTATAATATGGTGAATTTAATCAATTTAGGTAAAGATAAAAAAGTAAATATTGATTTTCAATAACCCACAATGTGGTATAATTAAAATAGCGGATAAATATTTAACAAAATTATATATAAACGGATTAAGAACAAAATAGATAAATACGAGGTGTGCAATGGAGCAATATATTATTAAGGGTGGTAGGCCGTTAAGAGGGGAAGTATCAATCAGTGGATATAAGAATGCTGCACTTGGAATAATAGCAGCGGCTATAATGACTGACGAAACTGTTAAGATAGAAAATGTTCCTAATATTAGTGATATAAATATTCTTCTAGATGTATTAGTAGAATTAGGTGCAAAGGTTGACCATATTGGAAAGAATACAATAAAAATTAATGGGTCAAGAATAAACACAACAAAGGCTGATTCCGATAGTGTAAGAAAAATCAGAGGATCCTACTATCTTGTAGGAGCCCTACTTGGTAAATATAAGAAAGCGGAGATTGCACTGCCTGGAGGCTGTAATATTGGTAGCAGACCGATTGATAGGCATATCAAAGGCTTCGATGCCCTAGGCTCTGAAGTAAAGATTGAACATGGCTTAATATGCGCAAAGGCTGAAAAGTTAACAGGTGCATCTATATACTTTGACGAATCAAGTGTAGGTGCAACTATTAATGTTATGTTGGCTGCAAGTATGGCAGAGGGACAAACCACTCTAGAGAATGCTGCTAAAGAACCTCACGTAGTAGATGTGGCTAACTTCTTGAACAGCATGGGAGCTAATATAAAGGGTGCAGGTACAGATGTAATTAGAATTAAAGGTGTAGAAAAGCTTCATGGAAGTGAATATTCTATAATACCTGATCAGATAGAGGCAGGAACCTTTATGTTTGCAGCAGCAGCTTCTAAGGGTGATGTTCTTATCAAGAATGTTATACCAAAACATCTTGAGGCATTTACTGCCAAGTTATTAGAGGTTGGGGTTAGGGTAGAAGAATATGATGATGCTGTTAGGGTTATAGCAGAGAATAGACCTGGTAGTGCCCATGTTAAGACCTTGGCTTATCCTGGATTTTTGACAGATATGCAGCCATTAATGACCACCCTCTTATCCTTATCCGATGGAACAAGTATTGTGACTGAAAGCATATTTGAAAATAGATTTAAATTTGTTGATGAGCTGACTAAGATGGGGGCTTCAATCAAGGTAGTAGAAAGCAATACAGCAATAATTACCGGAGTGGAGCGTCTAACAGGTGCTATTGTCAGTGCTTCTGATTTACGTGGAGGTGCTGCCCTGGTTCTAGCAGGAATTATGGCAGAGGGCTATACAATAGTTGAGAATGTCGAATACATTGAACGTGGTTATGAGAATTTTGAAAAGAAGATGCAAAAGCTCGGAGCAGCAATTGCGAAGGTTAATTCAAATGACTTGAAGGCAATTAAGAAATTTAAGCTAAAAGTAAGCTAGATATAATAAATATAAAATAATAAAAACTGCTTTGCTAAGATTCTTAGTAAAGCAGTTTTTTAACTAAATAAGTGCTTCAATATGTAGGTTTCGATGTTTTGATAAATCAATAAAATCATCACCAATCATAACAACCGGCCTTGAAAGCGCAAGCTTATTTATGAAAACTATCTGTCCTTCCATGTTGTTGTTTAGACGTACATTATTATTGATATAAGTCTGCACTATTCCTTCTAAAAATGTCAAGATATATTTTGTATCGTATTTTAAATAGCCTTCAGTTTCAAAGAGATTAATTACCTCAAAGGGGCATAAAGGCCCTCGATATACCCTTGCACATGTCATTGCATCATAGACATCGGCTATAGATACCAGCTTGGCAAAGGAATCAATTTCATGGTCTATGAGGCCATTGGGATAGCCACTACCATCGCAGCGTTCATGATGCATTAGTGCAGAGTTCATGATACGCTCATCTATATTCTTACCCTTTAACAGGTTATATCCTCTGATTGTATGAGTTTTTATAAGAGAAAACTCTTCATTAGTAAGCTTCTCTGGTTTTGTTATTATATCATTTGGTATCTTTAGCTTTCCTATGTCATGAAGTAGGCCGGATAGAGTAATAATCTCCAGATCCTCAGGCTTAAAGTGCAACCACTTGCCCATTATATTGCATATCAAAGCTACATTCAGGCTATGGATATATGTTGTGTCATCATATTCCCTCATACAATGTAGCATATTAAAAAGTTCGATATTGGTATTACAGTGATATAGAATTTTGCTAATATCCGATAAGAGTTCATCGGGATCTATATCTTGATTTTTGTCAACCAGATTATCCACTGAGCTTTTTAGTCGATTGATGGTATTATGATATGATTTGCGAAAGCGTTTGAAAGAGTCACTTTTTTTAATGTCGCTAAAAAAGGTACTCTCAATATATTCTTCATTAATCTCATTAAAGCTATCGCCAGCATACACTGAGAAATCAGTTATTGAGTAAAATTCCAGTCGAGTTATGATCTTATCTGTAAGAGTAGTATCCTTTCTAATTATGAGATGAAGATCCTTAGTATAAATATCCTCAGAAACAACCATTCCAGGTATAGCTTGTGTTGTTAAAATCTTTAGTGTATTCATAGGATTCCCACAGCCATAAAAAGTATTAATAGGCGTTCCTTTCTCTATAAATATTTGTAGATATTGTATAAAAGTAGTTAATTAAAGTATAGTAAAAATACTAAGAAAAGTCAATAATTTAGTGTAAAATGTCGGACAATTCGGTTGTATAGACAATAATCTTCAAAGTTTTCTTGATATTAATTATAAAGAAACAACTTGACTAGTAACATAATAACGTTTATTATCATACATATCAAGGCTTCTCAGATATACTAGTAACATACTTATCTGCTGAGCTAAAACTACAGTTTAATACATTAATTTCTCTTATTCAGAGTGACGGAGAGGTAGGGCTCTATGATGTCACGGCAACCCCCATATGCGGAAGGTGCCAACCTGAGCGAGCAATCGAACAATAAGGGGATTTGATTAAAGAGTATCAAGTCCGTTTATTACGGACTTGTTTTTGTATATCACTTCCTTAACCTGTTCGGCGTGGGAAATGTGCCAAGGCACATTGTTGACTTTCATATGGAAAGTTAGTGTGTATTAGTGTGTAACTTATAACCTAGAAAACCTAGAAAATGGAGGAAAAGAAGATGGAAAAAAGATTGTTTACTTCAGAATCAGTGACAGAAGGACATCCCGATAAAATTTGTGATCAAATTTCAGATGCAATACTAGATGAGCTATTAAAACAAGATCCTATGAGCAGAGTGGCCTGTGAAACAGCTGTTACTACTGGATTAGTACTTGTTATGGGTGAAATCACCACGCAGGGCTATGTGGACATACAAAAAATTGTAAGAGACACTATAAAAGAGATTGGATATGATAGGGCAAAGTATGGTTTTGATGCAGATACCTGTGGAGTAATTGTATCTATTAATGAGCAATCTCAAGACATTGCCCTCGGGGTGGACAAATCCTATGAGGTTAAGGAGAATATGGCTAATGATGTGGACATGTCTATTATAGGAGCAGGGGACCAGGGAATGATGTATGGCTATGCGACTGATGAAACTGAAGAATATATGCCATATGCAATATCCTTAGCCCACAAGCTAACCCAGAGACTTACACAAGTTAGGAAGGATAAGATTTTAGATTATCTTAGGCCTGATGGTAAATCCCAGGTTACAGTGGAGTATGACGAGAATGGTCTGCCAATTCATATAGATGCTGTAGTCTTATCTACTCAGCATGATGAAAAGGTTTCCATGGATAAACTAAGAGCAGATATTAAGAAGTATGTATTGGATGAAGTACTACCCCAGGAGCTAATTGATGAAAATACCAAATATTATATAAATCCAACGGGAAGGTTTGTTATAGGTGGGCCTAATGGTGATAGTGGGCTTACTGGAAGAAAGATTATAGTAGATACCTATGGTGGATATGCTAGACATGGAGGAGGAGCTTTCTCAGGTAAGGACTGTACAAAGGTTGATCGTTCAGCGGCATATGCGGCTCGTTATGTTGCAAAAAATATAGTAGCGGCTGGACTAGCCAAGAGGTGTGAGGTACAGCTCTCCTATGCAATAGGGGTGGCAGAGCCAACATCGGTTATGGTAGAAACTTTTGGTACAGGAAAAATGTCTGATGTAGAGCTAGTTGCTATTATTAGAAAGCATTTTGAGCTTCGTCCTGCAGGCATTATAAAAATGCTTGATTTAAGAAGACCCATATATAAGAAGACGGCAGCCTATGGTCATTTTGGAAGAGATGATAAGGATTTTACTTGGGAAAGACTTGATAAGGTGGACGAGCTTAAGTCATATATAAGCAAATAATTAAATATATTCTGATAATATATCAGCAGCAGGTCAATTTCATAAAAAGTTTATAAATGTCATTGTTACTTTAGATGCATGCTTTATCCTTGTATGTTATACTCAAATAGAGACTGTTTATTCACTATAAGCAGATACCTATCAAGTTTCCAGCAATTAAGAGGTCTGCTTAATAACTTATTTGATTAGGACAGGTGGAATATGAAGCTTAAGCATAGACTGATAATAGCCTTTTTAATTATGATAGCCATGCCGGTTATTTTGATATCCTTAGCCGCAGGTACCATAGTTCGTTTTCAGATGGATTCTATTCATGAATCATATGATGTAGAGGCTAAAACCTTACAGATAATAACAAATCCAGTTCAGATTCTTAACAGAATAACTAGGGGTGTTTTTAACGAGATTAAGCTGTATTCCTTAAATCTTCCAGACAAGCTAAGCGATATGGATTACTACTTAGAGATAAATGAGATGCTGGAAGCAAAGCATTCGTTTTTAGTTGTCAGAAAAGATGATAAATATGAATATATAGGTAATAAGGAGAAGCTGGCCATGATTGACGGCCTGCTTCCCAATTACGGGACTGCAAGTACTGAAGTTGACGGTGGTATATATCTTGGAGGTAGCAATCAATTTCTAGTAAAATTACAGGATTTTATATATACAGACGGTAGCAAGGGAACAATATTTGTTATAACAGACCTGAATATTCTTATGCCACAGTTAAAGGCAGTGGCTATTCAGACCGTAATATCATTTATTATAACCTTGTTCTTTACGGCATGTCTTCTGATATTTTGGATTTATAGGAGTATTCTTAGGCCTTTAAATGTTCTTAGAGTAGCTACAGATCATATTAAGGAGGGGGACTTGGATTATTCGGTTAGCTCCATTACAAATGATGAAATCGGCCAGCTCTGTAATGATTTTGAAGGCATGAGATTACGCTTAAAGAGCCTCATAGACGATAGACTCCAATATGAGGAAGATATTAAGGAGCTAGTTAGTAATATATCCCATGACCTAAAGACGCCTCTGACTGCTATTAAAGGTTACTCTGAAGGATTAATTGATGGTGTGGCTGACACAAAGGAAAAGCAGAATAAATACCTTAAAACAATATATATGAAGGCTAATGATATGTCAGTATTGGTGGATGAACTAGCTTACTATGCCAAGATAGACTGTAATACCATTCCCTATTCTTTTAGTCATATAAGTTTAGCGGAATACTTTGAGGATTGCGTAGAGGACTTATATCTGGAGCTAGAGGTTAAGAACATAAATGTGTATTATGAAAACCATGTGGATGCTGATGTAGAAGTAGTTGCCGATGCAGAACAGCTCAAAAGGGTTATCCATAATATTATTGGTAATTCTGTAAAATATATGGACAAGCCAGAGGGTATTATTAAGATCAGAATAAATGACGAAGATGAATATGTAAGAGTTGATATAGAGGATAATGGAATTGGGATTGATGAAGCAGAGCTACATTTTATATTTGATCGCTTCTATAGAGCAGATGCCTCCAGGAACAGCAAATCAGGAGGTAGCGGCTTAGGCCTTGCTATAGCAAAGAAGGTAATTGAGGATCACTTTGGGACGATATGGGCCAGCAGTGAAAAGGATAAGGGTACCACTATTAGTTTTACACTAAAAAAGGCTGTTTAATATATCTAGGAGGAGAATTCCTCCGCCGTAACTGCGAAATGTTATAGTGTAATTAGGAGGAGAATACCTCCGTTGTTACTGTGAGATGTTATAAGGAGGAATGGAATGAAAAGAATTCTTATAGTTGAAGATGAATTGGCCATAGCGGAGCTAGAGAAAGATTATTTGGAGCTTTCAGGTTTTGAGGTGGAAGTGGAAACGACAGGAGATATGGGCGTAGAGAGGGCTTTGAAGGAGGACTTCAACCTGATTATCCTGGATTTGATGCTTCCTAATGTGGATGGTTTTGAAATCTGCAAAAGAATTCGCGAAGAAAAGAACATTCCAATCATAATGGTGTCCGCCAAGAAGGAGGACATAGACAAGATTCGTGGACTTGGTATGGGAGCTGATGATTACATTACTAAACCATTTAGTCCTAGTGAGCTAGTAGCTAGAGTAAAAGCCCACCTGGCCAGATATGAGCGACTAATTGGCTCAGGACAGAAGGAGAATGAGGTAATTGAAATCAGAGGTCTTAAGATAGACAAAACTGCCAGAAGGGTATTCATTAATGATGAGGAAAGAATATTTACAACAAAGGAATTTGATCTCCTAACTTTTCTGGCTGAGAATCCTAATCATGTGTATACCAAGGATGAGCTATTTAGAGAGATTTGGGATATGGAATCTATCGGAGATATAGCAACGGTAACAGTTCATATTAAAAAGATTCGTGAGAAGATAGAATATAATACATCTAAGCCTCAGTATATAGAAACTATCTGGGGAGTGGGTTACCGATTCAAGGTGTAATTTTATAAATAAAGCAGTGTTGACAAAAATTTAACAATATGATAGAATTAGCAAAGCCAACCTAGAAGGGATTCCTCATAGAGAGGCATAGGAAGATGAAATATAAGAAGTACCTAATTCTAGGGGACGCCCGATGAAGAAGGAGCTTGCTTAGTAATTGCTTGATTCTATTTATCCCTATGCCATTGGCAATGCATTACCAATAGCATAGGGATTTTTTTGTGTAATGCGAAAATGATAGGAGGTATAAAATGGATAGGAGGATTGCCCAGATTGGCATAATAGTGGAGAACACAGAATCTGTGGAGAAGTTGAATAGTCTACTTCATGAATATGGAGAAGATATAATAGGCAGAATGGGAATACCTTACCGGGAAAAGAACATAAATATCATTAGTATTGTGATGCATTCAAGGCAGGATGTTATTAGTACCCTGGCAGGAAAGCTAGGAATGCTAGATGGAGTCAGTGTTAAAACCATTTATTCAAAAAAATAAAAATTGGAGGATATTATAGTAAAATGACAGCAAAATTTTTAATAAAATTTAAGTCTACTCTCATGTTAATTGTAGTTCTAATGCTTACCCTCGCTACACTTAGCGGATGCAGCAAGGATGCTAAGGATGTTAACCAGGATAATGAGGTTAAAGAAGAGCTTAATAATGAAGATGATAAGGATACCCTAGACAATAGTACAGATGTTAAAAATGAAGATGTAGATAATAATGAATCAGAGAATAAAGATACTGATAATAATGATGCAGTTATGGAAGATGTTAAAGATAAGATTAAGATTAATGTAGCTGCATTAAAGGGGCCTACAGGTATGGGTATGGTAAAGCTTATGGAGGATGCAGAGGCAGACAGAACCGCCAATGATTATAATTTTACCATAGCCGGAGAAGCAGACATTATAAGCACAGGATTAATTAAGGGTGAGTTTGATATAGCAGCTATTCCTTGTAATCTCGCATCAGTTTTATATAACAAGACAGAGGGTAAGATTAAGCTTGCCGGAATTAACACACTTGGAGTATTATATATCATAGAAACAGGCGACTCAATTAACTCTATAGAGGATCTTAAGGGAAAGACCATATACTCAACGGGTTATGGTACAACACCTCAGTATACGCTTAATTACCTCTTAAGCTTATATGGACTAGATCCTGAGAAGGATTTAACTATTGAGTATAAGACTGAGGCTACTGAAGTTGCAGCAATTCTACAGGAGACTGATGATGCCATAGCTATGCTACCTCAGCCCTTTGTAACAACAGTGATGATGAATAATGATAGAGTACGGATTGCTCTTGATATTGAAGAGGAATGGGCTAGCCATAATGAGAATAGCGGCGTTGTAACTGGTGTAGTAGTTGTAAATAGTGACTTTCTTGATCAACATCCTCAAGCTGTAGAAGAATTCTTAAATGAGTATGAGAACAGTGCTAAGTACGTAAACGATAATGTGGATTCAGCTGCAGAGCTGGTAGAGAAATATGGGCTTTTTAAAGCAGCTGTTGCTAAGAAGGCTATACCCTTCTGCAATATAACCTTAATAAGGGGCTTAGAGATGAAGGAAATGGTTGAGAACTATCTTAAGGTTTTATATGAGCAAAATCCTAATGCGGTGGGAGGAGCTCTACCCACAGGCCCCTTCTACCATATACATGAATAAGCAGATTAGTCCAAGAAAACTCCACGCTGCCTGTGACATGATTTTTATGTTACAGGCAGAGAGGAGGTTTATTGGATAAGTGCAACATGAACGAGAGAACAGAGGGAGATAACCATGAAGGATAAGGGCTTAAGATCTGTTGATAAGTTAAGTAGAAACAGGATAAAAAGCTTGATAATTAAGCTACTTGTTTTGTGTTTTTGGCTACTTGTATGGGAGCTTTTGAGCCGAGGGATAAATCAGGAGTTATTTCTACCCTCTCCTAAAAATGTTTTTCTGACAGTGATTGAACTTAGCAAAACCTCAGTATTCTGGATTAGTATCTTGAACTCTTTCCTACGGATTATTATAGGGTTTATAATTGGACTGGTTATAGGTGCAGCACTTGCTGCTATAGCCTATAAAAGCAGACTTTTATTTGAACTGATTTCACCGCTAATGAAAGTGATAAAGGCGACGCCTGTAGCTTCTTTTATCATATTAGCCCTAGTATGGATTAATTCAGTAAATCTATCTATATTAATTGCCTTCTTGATGGTACTTCCGGTGTCATTTTCAAATATAGTACATGGATTAAATAGCAGGGATGAAAAGCTGCTGGAGATGGCTAAGATCTTTGGTATTGGTAGATGGAAGCGCATAAGGGCAATATATCTTCCTGCTGTTATGCCCTTTTTCATATCAGCTATATCTATTGGTCTTGGTTTTAGTTTTAAATCGGGAATTGCAGCAGAGGTTATTGGGAGGCCTATGAATTCAATAGGCCTTAATCTATATGAGGCCAAGCTATATTTTATGATAAAGGAGCTTTTTGCTTGGACCCTAGTTATTATATTACTAAGTGTTTTATTTGAACAGATAGTTATGAGGATGCTTAGATATTACAATAATACTAAGAGCAATTAGCTACAATCCTAAGAAAGGTATAGGCTATGGATATTAAGGTGAATAACATTTGTAAAAGTTTTAATGGTCAGCAGGTGCTAGATAATATAAGCATGTCCTTTTCTGAGGGAGAGGTCACCTGTATTATGGGAGCCTCCGGTGTGGGTAAAACCACTCTGGCATATATATTAATGGGACTACTAGAACCAGATTCGGGGACTATAACAGGCCTTAAGGACAAGAAAATGGCAGCAGTATTCCAGGAGGATAGATTAATTGAGCACTGGGATGCTATAAAAAACATTATGCTTGTATCTAATAAGGACATGACCATAGAGAAGGTTCAAAGACATTTGTCAGAGATAGGCCTAAGAGAATATGAGGGTAAACCTGTTAAAGACTTAAGTGGAGGGATGAGAAGAAGGGTGGCTATAGTAAGAGCCCTATTGTCCAATTATGATGTGCTTATAATGGATGAACCCTTCAAAGGATTGGATGAAGAGCTCAAAAAAAAGGTTATTACTTATGTGAAGGAATATACTAGGGGCTACACCCGGATTATCATCACTCATGATAGAGAAGAAGTGGAGATGCTAGAGGCAAAGCTTATTACACTTATCTAGAACCAGTATGCTCAATGTTGTATTTCACGGGTTATTAAGATATAATACATTAATAAAATATTACCCTATAAGGAAGGAATAAAAATGCATATAACTATTACAGGTAATCTGGGAAGTGGAAAATCAACTGTAGGAAGACTTCTTAGTGAAAAATATAATTTTGAAGTATACTCTACTGGAAAAGTTCAGCGCGAACTGGCTAAGCAGATGAATTTAAGTACCCTTGAGCTTAATCAACTAATGATGAATGACCGTAAATATGACCACATGATTGATGATGAGACAGCCCGTATTTCAAGAGAGAATAGAGACAAGAGAATTATTTTTGATTCAAGACTGGCATGGCATTTTGTAGAACATTCATTTAAGGTTTTTGTCACTGTAAACCTTGATGTGGCAGCTCAGCGTATAATGAATGACCAAAGGGGCTCAGTAGAGAAATATTCCTCTATAGAGGAGGCAAAGGCCTTGCTGGCAGAGCGTGCAAAGACTGAATGCGTTCGTTATAAGGAAATATACAATTTAAATTATATGGATTTTACCAACTACGACCTTATTATAGATGGCACCTATAGCGATCCAGATACCATTACCGACATAATTATGGAGGAGGCAAAGGAATATTATAATAATCCCCAAAAAGCCTCCATAAGACTTGTATCACCAAAGAGCTTTATATTAGAGGAGTTTAATGAGGAGGAAGATAAGGTCCGACTTGCTGATATGGTAAAAGATCTAAAGAATAAAACATATATAAAAGATAGAATCATAAAGGTTAATAGCCAAAGTGGAGCTTTTACTGCATTAGATGATATGGATTTTGTTAAGGCTGCTCTATTAGCAGGTGTTAATTATATATCCATTGAAATAGCCTAGTTTAGAATATATAATTTTAAAAATAAATAAATGAAAATAAGCACTTAATAAGATAATATATCCTTTTAATTTCAAATTATCCCCGAGGATATAAAAAAGCTAATAACAAAAAATATAGATAAGAGGATTCATTAAAAAATGAATTCTCTTTTTAGTTTCAAGCTATAAAGTATATCTTTATTAGATTGGAGGTTTAGGATGAAGTTCTGGGAGGATATGAACGATAGGGTTAAATTATCTATACAGCTAATACTAATTACTCTAAGTGTTTATTTGGGTTTTCGTTTTATACTGCCACTTATACTACCCTTTATATTTGCATATCTATTGGCATGGATTATAAAGCCTTCTACTGAATTTCTATACAAAAAAGCTAAAATCCCAAGAATAATTGGGGGTTCTATATCTCTTGGAATTCTAGTTTTTATAATAGGACTAGGCTTATTTTATTTGGGGAATTTATTAATAAAGCAAGCGGTTAATTTTGCTAGAAATATACCTGCTTTTTTGAATATCATTGCTGGGAAGCTCGATAATATCTGTAATAGCTGTGATGAAATTTTTGGACTTGTTGCTGGTAGTGCTAGAGCAATAATGGATGAAAACATTATGAAGATGGTAGATAAGGTTAAAGTAGAGATAATCCCTGGCATGACTACAAGAACATTAAGCCTAACAATTTATATGATAGGTTTTGTAGGCGTTA
>JAAYPG010000182.1 GCA_012519905.1 Clostridiales bacterium
ACTTTTCAGGTCATTATCATATAAAGCAAATAAGATTCCTCTTTCTAGATATTTATCTATCATTTCCTCTTGCTCGTCAGCCAGAAGTAGTAAATCTAAGTACTTCTTTTTATTTTTATCAATAATCCTTATCTCCATTTGAACCACCTTAAGATAACTAGCTATAACATTTTAATATAGTATATTTGGTTAATTGTACCATATTAATACTAATAATTCAAAGTTTAATGTTTACTATACTTAGTATTTATATTAAATTTTACATATTAACTGTAAAGCAAATAATTATAGCCCACTAATATGTGATTGACTTGTTCATTGTCTCCTTAGATGAACAAATCATCAAACATAAATAGCGAGCCATTTCTTATATATTATTTCTTTGTAATAGGCATCCAAAGCTCGGCTATATTACCATTATACTTCTCAATTATTGGACACCCTGGAACCTGCTCGTATCCGGATGTCGGAAACCAGTTAACGTATAAGTCATTATAGCAACTCATTATGCCTGCTCTGTCACTCTCAAGGTCAATTGTTACCACCACCCATGTTGATTGAGGGATATCCAGAACGGTAAAATTATCATCTACTCCCGCTTCTGGTACCTCCCATCCATACATAGAATACTTAACCCCTTCATCATTCCAGAAATGTATGAAATGAAGCAAATGTACCTTTGATAAATCCCACTGATCTTTTTCAATCATCTCTACTGTATTGCCAGGAAAGCCTGCTGCAATATTAGTTGCATCATGACTTCCGTCTTCCAAAACCAAATCTGAATACTCTAAATATTGCTCGCGAGTCCATCCATCAGTAGAAACATGGTTTAAGCCAAATAACTTAAAGGGTTCAGTTTCTTTAATTTGATATTTCATTCCTTCTACTCCTTTTAATAAAAATTGAAAATTAAGCGGAGGATATGCCATTAGGGTTGCACCTTCAGTGCGCGCTTTTGATGGTGTAATACCCTGAATCGTCTGAAAAGCACGTGTGAATGACGAATGTGATTCATAACCGTATTTCATAGCAATGTCAATTATCTTAACATCAGTATTTTGAATCTCTATTGCTGCCAGTGTAATTCTTCTCCTTCGTATATATTCAGACAGCGGTATATTCACTAGAGAAGAAAACATCCTTTGAAAATGATATGATGAGCATTTTGCCCTCTGAGCTACTAGGTTAAAATCTATATCACCAGTCAGATTCTCCTCGATATAATCGATTGCACTTGCAAAATCAGATTGAAATGACATACCTGCATCTCCTTTCATAACGGAGTATAGCAAATGATAAAATTACATGCTGTTCATTTTGTGCCTAGATTTGGATATATTACATCTTACCTTGAAATACTGTATCCGTATCCCTACATAGATATTGAATTGCAGTTCTACCCGTTACTGCTGCTACTGGTAAACCTCCGGGTGGCTGTATACGTTGACCCGCAAAATATAGACTTGCAATCTCTTCAGATGCACCGGGATAGGTAATCATTTTGCTCCCTTTTCCCGTTTCTGTCATCCATGAACCCTTATATGTACCACAATAGCGTTCATAGGTAAGTGGTGTTGCCACATCCCAAACCTCTACCTTATCTTTAATTTGAGGCAATTTAGTTGATAATCTGTCTATAACCGCTTCAGCTAATCTTTTTTTCTCATCATCATATGTACCCTGTTCCTTAGCATTTTTCCAATAATCATATGTATCTCCAATCAATGTTGTCGTAACTGACGTACACCCCTCTGGAGCATAACCCTTGAATGTCGAATAGTTGTTAATTTCTATAGTATATATTTCACTACCGGCATATGAAAATGGTTGGTCAAATGTCATCACCATATTCTCTGGTAAATCAGATAGGTCAGCCTTAATACCTAAGCCTATAAATGAACACATCGAAGGTTTTGCATTCTCTCGCATCATGTCCATCCACTTCTCATGAAGTGGCTCATCAAATAGATTATCTATAGCACTTAATGTATCTACGGTTACAACTACCGCATCTGCTAATATCTCATCACCATCCACAAGGACACCAATAGCTTTATCTTCCTTTACTAAGACTTTTTTGACTAACGTATTATACTTAATTACACCCCCTAGTCTCTCAAAGTGCTTTGCCATACGAAGTGACATACCTAATGATCCTCCATCTGGATAGCCTCCGTCTCCCATAGCTAGGGTTGCCAGGGTAAATATTAAGGATGTTGCATCATAACCTTCCGGTATTTCTGCTTTTAAGAGTTCACGTATTGCTATATGACTGAATCGGTCTGCATATTCTCCAGTAGACATCTTATTAAGCGAAATCATACGAGGTATAGCTGTAAGCATCTTAAGTAACTTTGACAAAGATCCTTTCTGCTTGTCCTTATATTTTACAGTAACACCCTTGATATCCATGACAGGCATAGATATTGCAGAAAACTTTTTTATATCATTGCAAAGTGTTTTGATTTCTTTTTTATCAGACGGAGATATAGAGAGCAAATGCTTCTCTAGCTTATCCACATCACGATATAAGCAAACATTTTGTCCATTGTCTAGATAAGTAAGAAATGGATCTCGGTTGTACACGGATACATCATCATCCAAAGCTCCTAGATTACTCCATACCTTATATATGGGATTCTCCTTACTGGATCCTGTTAACCAATGCATACCTCCTTCAAAGAAATATCCACCTCGTCTCCAGCTGGTGCTATTTCCACCATGAATATTTTGCTTCTCTAAAATTGTTATATCAAATCCGCTTTGTAAAGCATATATTCCTGCTGATAAACCGCTAATTCCCCCGCCTACAATTATAACCTTATTCATCTAATTACTCCTCCCCCCTTATTCCTTAATAGAAATAGTAATATCTAAAACACCTATCTAATCACCACCCATGTATTGTATTCATCTAGATTAACTAATCCTATATCAAAAACTAGTTAAGTTTATTGTCTATACACATTTGCGTATATGATTGTAATTTTCAGCAATAAATTCATATGATTTATCTAGGAAATCTGCTATGTTTTTTCTATTTTCAAATATCTTGATTATGTAATCAATAATCGGCACTTCATTAAGTGTATTTTCATAGAAACACTTATATGCTTTATGAGGATATGGAGCCACTGACTGTATCTCTTCAGTATTAAGAGTTGGGTCAATAGCCATTTCTTCGAGGAACCATAATACATCAGGATAAGACGGCTGTTCTTTCTTCGTATAACCATGCATAGACTTCCACTTCTCAAATAGAATGAAATGATTAATTTCATGTATAGAAGCGCGTATAACAATATCCTCTGGCGTCTTATAATGTAACCAATATTCTTTTGTTAGGACATCCCTTGGAAAGACTGTATAGAAACCTAAATAGCACGAGATATATTCAATTTCTTTGGGCCACTCAAGCTCAAAAAGATCTAGCATTCTAGCAATTGCTCTATTTAAGACATCCGGAATTGTCTGAAGTAACCCCTCTTTTCTTTCTTCTATAAAAGAATAGTTATTTTGGTATTCATCATATATCACAGCTTTGACCACATCATATATATTTGAATCAGCCATTCCAGGCTTTATTCTTTCAGCCAACTGAGGAAATGTATGATATACACGTTCCTTAAAAGGTAAGCTATTATTCTTGAAATCATTATATAGTAATTCTGCAAT
>JAAYPG010000026.1 GCA_012519905.1 Clostridiales bacterium
ATATATCATATGAAGTATTAAAAAAATGTTCTGAGTTTTAATATCAATTTAATATCAACCCCAAAAAACAAATCCTACAACCCGCATAAACACTGGGCTGTAGGATTTTCCTTTACTATTCAAACTCTATTGTTGCCGGTGGTTTGGAGGTGATATCATAGCAAATCCTATTCACATGCTCCACTTCATTAACAATACGTTCTGAGATTTTACCAAGGATATCCCAGGGAATCTCTACATAATCTGCGGTCATAAAATCAGTGGTTTTTACAGCACGGAGTGCTACTGTGTAGTCATAGGTTCTTTCATTGTTCTTGACACCAACACTTTTTAGATTGGTAAGTACAGCAAAGTACTGGCTGATTTGCTTATCAAGACCTGCTTTTGCTATCTCTTCACGATAGATATAGTCAGCCTCCTGCAGTATCTTAACCTTATCAGCAGTGATGTCACCAATAATACGAACACCTAGACCAGGGCCTGGAAATGGTTGACGGTTTACGAGTTTCTCGGGTATGCCCAGCACAAGGCCTGCCTTTCTTACCTCATCCTTAAATAGATCCTTAAGGGGCTCTATTATTTCTTTGAAGTCTACATAATCGGGCAGTCCCCCTACATTATGGTGGCTTTTTATCACCTTGGAATTGCCGGCACCGCTTTCTATAATATCAGGATAGATTGTTCCTTGGACAAGGTAATCCACCCTGCCTATTTTCTTAGCTTCTTCCTCAAATACGCGGATAAATTCCTCGCCGATTATCTTTCTTTTTCTTTCTGGGTCTGTAACACCAGCAAGCTTATTGTAGAAGCGCTCCTGTGCATTTACGCGAATTAGGTTTACGTCAAATTGATTGGTAAAGATGTCTTCAACTTCATCTCCTTCATTCTTTCTTAGTAGTCCATGATCCACAAAGATACAGGTCAGTTGCTTTCCCACAGCCTTACTTATCATAACTGCTGCTACAGAGGAGTCGACACCACCAGATAAAGCACAAAGGACTTTCTGATTACCGATTTTCTCCTTCAATTGCTTAATAGATCTATCTACAAAGGTGGTCATATGCCAGCTACCACTACATCCACATGTATTATATAGGAAGTTCCTTAGTGTTTCGATAGCTTTTGACTCATTCTCCTTAGAACTATTATCTTGTCCAAAAAGGCTTCTTTCTGGTTCTTCTATGGTGGCTATAGGAGTGGGTGAATTATTGAGCTGGCCCCTATAGTCTATAGCAAGGATAGGTAGTCCCAAAGTATAGAACTTTGAGGCACTTGCAGTGCTATCCTGTTCAGCTGCCTCTAAAGCTCCTCCGGTGAAGATTAGTCCCTTCGGAGCCATAGCTTTGACTTTATCAAATTCTATATAATATGGTATTACCTCGCAATACACATTTTGCTGTCTGATATGTCTGGCTATGAGTTGAGCGTATTGTCCACCAAAGTCGAGAATAATTATTAACTCTTTTTCCACTATAAAACCTCCTAAATAGTATAATTGTTATTAATAAACCTTCCAAAAAATTATGATTAATAATAACTCATTTCACTATAAATGGCAAGTCATTAATATACTGTACCGGGTACAGTAATCTAATAATAGGATTACTTTTATAGGTAAATATACTCATTTAATGTGATAAGTATTTACATATACAACAAATAGTGGTATTATTGGGCTGTATAATTACAATATATGGTGCTTTGATGTGTTATATTTATTTGGAGTGACTAGTATGAACGAATATATGATAAGAGAACTATTTGAACCTTTACCTGAAATAGATTTTGATTCAGGATATCATTATTACCTATGTAATATTGATAATTATTCGAAAGCCATATTATCTACTCTTAAAAGCATAAGATCAAAGCTACCACTTCTTAGGAGTATGGCTGAGACTGGGGAATATGAAGGCCTTAGAATGATAACACAAACTCTTAGAAGAATGATGTCCACTATAGGTGGGGAAGCGATTGTTGAACTATCGTATCAACTGGAGAGGGCGCATTTAAATGAAGATGATTTGTTTGAGGAGAAGCTTTTAGAATTTTTATTTACTCTGGAGGATTTAGCATCTCGTATGGAGGATCTAGTTAAAAAGCTTGGCTTCCCCCATACGAAAGATAATCAGAAGAAACAGTCGTCCTATTTTAACTATGATTTTACTAAAACTAAAGAAAGCATCAGGCTATTAGCTGACTTTATTGATAAGAAGATAATTTGATATATGCTTTTTATTACCCTCAAACAAGCCCTATCTTACAGCTGATATAAGATAGGGCTTGTTTAAGTTTATTGTAATTTGGCCTTTTGGCCTTTATCCGCACGTTTACGGTTGCGTACCTTTTTAGCACTATATTCGGTATCATTATATATGAAGGTTTCTGTAGAGGGACTTACTGCGGTCCCGAAGCAAACCTTATCATTCTTTTCCAGCTTGATGGCTCTGATGCCTCGGCTGGTTTTTTTGAACTCAGATACTTCCGATAGAGGGAAGCCCAAAGATAGGCCATTATCAGTCAATATTATAACCTTGTAATTATTGGCCAGAATATCTCCAGCAGATAATAAGGTTATACCTATAACCAGATCATCTTCTTCTAGCTTGGTAGCACTAATCTGGGAGCGGTTTGTTTCAAACTCAGCACCTGATACCTGCTTAATATAACCATTTCTAGTAATAAATAATAGCTGGGATTCAAATAGCTGCTCAAAAGGGGTATATAGAATAATTTCTTCATTATCTAGCTTGCATAGAGTCTGAATTAGAACTCCTCTGTCTTTCATTTTACATCTGGGTATATTCTCAGCTTTTACTTGAAACATATTACCCTCGGCTGTAAAGCAACATAGTCTATCAGTATTCTTCATCTGAATAATATGGCTAAAGTCCTTGAGATTTTCCTCCAACACCCTTGAGTAGCTGGCTACATCTAGGGACTTGATATATCCGAACCTATCTATAAGAACATATATATCTTCAATTTTAACCTCTTCCACATAGTCCTCTGCTTTAGCATTAATGAGCATGGTTTTACGAGGAGAGTTGAATATCTTCTTATATTCCAACAGACGTTTCTTTATAACCTTATATAATTCCTTCTTATTACCAAGTATTTTTTCGTATTCCTTAATGGAATCCATTAGACTATCACTTTCCTCATGTAGCTTTAGAATTTCAAGTCCGATTAATTTTGAAAGTTGCATGGCGAGTATAGCATCTGCTTGTCTTTCTGAGAAGTTAAATGTAGCAGCTTCTTTCTTGGATGCCTCTGATTTAAACTTGATGCCTTCTATATTACCTGTTACTAGGCAATTCTTTGCCTGCTTGATGGAAGAACTTCCACGAAGAACCTCAATTATCAGGTCAATAACATCTGTTGCTTTAATTAATCCACCTACTATTTCTAAACGTTTCTGAGCTTTATCCAGAAGATAATTATATTCTTTAGTGTATATCTCTTCTTGAAAGTCTACAAATTCAGCTATCAGGCCCTTTAGGCCAAACACTACAGGTTGTTGATCTTTGATAGCTAGAAGATTAACAGAATATGTGTCCTCCATAACAGTCTTTTTGTAAAGTCCATTTAGAAGATTCTTAATATCTCTATCCTTCTTAACCTCAATGACAATTCTGATTCCTTCCTTGGAGGATTCGTCCCTTACATCATGGAGCTCTTCAAAGACCTTATCCTTTATCAGACTTGATAGACTCTCTACAAGCTTTGTCTTATTTCCAGCGACTGTATAGGGTATTTCGGTAATTACTATATTCTTTCTGCCATTGTCTCCGTTCTCTATATCTACCTTGGCGCGGAGCCTTATTCTACCTTCACCGGTTTCATAAATCTGTTCCATGTCATCAACATTGATGATTGTGCCACCGGTAGGAAAATCCGGAGCAGGGATATGCTTCATTAATTCAGCTAATGTAATATCAGAATTATCCATGTAGGCAATGACTCCATCAATAACCTCATTAGGGTTATGGGGTGGAATGTTTGTTGCCATACCTACAGCAATACCTGTTGTTCCGTTTATAAGAAGATTAGGAACCATAGCTGGAAGGACTACAGGTTCTTTTTCACTTCCATCAAAGTTGGGATTAAACTCAATTAATCCTTTTTCCAAATGATCTAGAAGAGCCATGGCGCCGGGAGAGAGCCTTGCCTCTGTATAACGCATGGCAGCAGCCCCGTCTCCATCTATAGAACCAAAGTTGCCATGTCCATCAACCAAAGGAACCATAAGAGAGTAATCCTCAGCCATATGTACCAAGGCATCGTAGATAGAGCTATCACCATGAGGGTGGTATTTACCCATGGTATCACCGACGATACGTGCGCTTTTTCTATGGGGCTTTGCAGGGTCGAGTCCCAATTCTATCATAGAATATAAGATTCTTCGCTGTACAGGCTTTAGACCATCCCTTACATCAGGAATTGCCCTTGATACTATAACGCTCATGGCATAGTCTCGAAAGCTAGTTTTCATTTCTTCAGAAAAATCTAATTGTATAATATTATCATTCTGTATTTGATGTTTCATTGTTACCTCCTATATAAGTAGATTGGGATCTTATATATCCAGTTTAGCGTATCTTGCTTCTTCCAATATGAAAGTACGCCTCGGAGGAACATTGCTGCCCATCAGGGTACTTGTAATCTCATCAGCTTCTAGGTTATCACTAATTGTTATCTTGGCTAATGTTCTAGATTCTGGGTCTAGGGTGGTCTCCCATAGCTGATGTGCATCCATTTCACCAAGACCTTTATATCTTTGTGTATTTAATATCTTATAATCGCTATTGTTTCGGAATTTCTCCAATTCAAAGTCATTATAAAGGTATTTTGATTCTTTTTTCTTTTTATTATTTTTAGTAGCTTCGTATTCAATTCTATATAAGGGGGGTAGGCCCTTATAAATCTTACCGGCAGAAATCAGCTCTGGCATAAAGCGGTAGAAAAATGTAAGTAGCAAGGTGCTTATATGGGCACCGTCCACGTCTGCATCTGTAAGTATTATGATTTTATCATAATTTAGCTTTGATATATCAAACTCGTCGCCTATCCCGCATCCAAAGGTGGCAATCATGGATTTGATTTCATTATTTAGCAGTATCTTTTCAAGAGAAGCCTTCTCTACATTTAGGATTTTACCTCTTAAGGGAAGTACTGCTTGGGTTCGACGATTTCTAGCAGTCTTTACAGTGCCCCCCGCGGAATCACCCTCGACGATATATAATTCGCATTCCTCGGCCTTCTTTGAGGAACAGGAAGCAAGCTTGCTTCTGGTATCCACATCGATTAGCTGCTTTAAAACTGCTGTTCTAGCCTTATCACTGGCTTTTCTAGCATTAAAGGACTTCATTGAATTGTCAAGGATAGACTTAAGCACCTCTACATTCTTATCAAACCATCGTTGTGCCTCCTGTGAGAACACATCCTCCACTGCAGTTTTGGCATCGGTATTGCCAAGCTTTGTCTTTGTCTGGCCTTCAAACTGGGGATCTGGATGTTTGATAGACACTATGGCAACGATACCGTTACGAATATCCTTACCATCAAAATTCTCATCTTTATCCTTTAAAATGCCCAGCTCCCTGGCATACTGATTCATTACTCGGGTTAGGCTTGTCTTAAAGCCGGTAACTAAGGTTCCGCCGTCGACAACATTTATACAGTTACAATATGAGTTAATCTGCTCATTAAAATTATCGGTGTATTGAAATGCAATCTCCACCTCAATATCACCGCTGGAGCCTTCAAGGTATATGACTTCATCATGTAATTTGCTCATATCTCTTGTTAGATAGGAAACAAAGCTTTTGATTCCAAATTCCTCGACATAGCTTTTTGTCACACCTGTAATTTCATCTTTAAAATTAAGCAAAAGATTTCTATTTAAATATGCAATTTCCCTTAGTTTCTTTTGAATTATATCAGCCTTGAACTCTACGGATTCAAAAATTGATTTATCAGGGTAGAAGGTTACCTTGGTGCCTGTATCTGACTTATTGCACTTGCCGATCACAGGAATATGACCATTTTCCAGTTTTGTTATAGGTTTACCACCATCTTTATACTCATCTCGGTATATTTTACCGTCTCTTCTTATTTCCACGATCATGTGACTTGAGAGAGCGTTTACTACCGAAGCACCAACTCCGTGAAGACCACCGGATACCTTATATACATTACTACCGAACTTACCACCGGCATGAAGAGTTGTATAGACTACACGGGGAGTGGGGATTTTCTTTATAGGATGTATATCCACAGGCACCCCTCGTCCATTGTCAGCTATCTCTATGCCACCATCCTTTTGAATAGTCACATTAATCTGACTGCAAAAGCCTGCTAGATGCTCATCTATTCCATTGTCAATTATCTCCCATATCAGATGATGAAGACCTCTTGGCCCTGTTGATCCTATATACATTCCGGGACGTCTGCGAACTGCCTCCAGCCCCTCCAAAACGACGATCTGACTTCCACTATATTGTTCCATAGTTCACATTCCCCTTTTACAAATATTCTATATGTAGATTATTCTATGGTATTATAACACAACACTTTGTATTTTTCTAGTAATTTTACAATCATATGTTCGCGTAGTAATAGATAATTTATAACTTGGACCTTTACATTTTTCTATGTTAAGACTTTTGGCCTAAGAGTTTTTGTGCAATATAAAAGCCACTGATTTACAGTGGCTTCTTATACAAATGTAAATATAGTTACAATAACTATTACTTAACCTTCACAGTAGTTATTTTTGACTTTATTCCATCATTAATAATATAAACCTTTACATTTTTACCTTTTACTAATTTAGTAGTATCAACACTATATTTGCCTTTGGAATCTACTGTGCCTATAAATGTATCCCCATTACATACAACATATACTTCGGCACCCTTTTCTGCAGTACCACTAACTGACTTAGCACCTGCCTTATAAGAAGTTACCTTGGGTGCTGCCGCAGTTACTTTGCTAGTAGTCACCTTCACAGTGTTAATGCCATAGAAGCTTAATGATTTACTATCATCCAATGAAAAATAGTAAGTACCTTTAGGTAAAGTTCTTGTTAACAATTCGGCTGATCCATCTTTAGATATATTGATTTTCCCAATATCTACATAATCACTATCATATAAAGTACCAACCATTGCTTTTTTAACATCTTCAAAAATCTTATCTCCAATGACGCTAATTTTAACCTTTGACTTAGTGTTTATGTCAAACTTGTAAAACACTTTATTTACAGAATGGGTGAAGAAGCCTGTAACTTCCTCCCCTATTTTTATCTTTTCTGCATTCTTTAGACTAAAGTTATCGTCGACAGTTCTAGTTATGTACTGGGCTGCAACGCCAACAGTTGTTTTTCCGTTTACTTCCGGTTTGGACCTTGACTTGTGAGTGAATTTCACATAATAGGTGCCGGCCTCTAGTACTACTGTTTGTACATTTGGTTCGGAATGATTTAGCTCTTTTGTAATTCCATTGACAACAGAACTCCCACCCAATTCGTCAGCTGATATAATGGCCCTCACAGTATCTAAAAACCCATACTTAAAATGTGTTTGGCTAACAGTTACTTTAACGATTGCATGGGATTCCAATGTAAAACTATAGGGTGTTTCAAAATCACTACTGTACTCGCTTGCTTTGGGGATAGCTGTTATAATGTTCTCTACAGATTCGACCTCGACATCTTGCGCGTTTGATGCATACGCATCAGAACCACTTATGCAAAAAGACAGTAGTAGTGCTAATAAGCTTGTCATCATTAGCTTGAAGAGTTTTTTTATTAATTCATACCTCCACTAACTTGTTATGTGTATAAATATACAATGTGAAATATAACATTATTTGTATGAGTTGTCAATCATCTACTAAATTATGTATATATTAGGAATAATTATTACTAAAATTGTATATTAGTACACTAAAAGTAGATAAGAAATAGTATATCAGCCCTACAAATAAAAAGTTTGAATTTACTTGAAAATGATGTATAATAGGAACGATACTTAAAAGTTATGTGGAAGAATTTAAATGACTTGAAGAAAGCTAGTATTAGAAA
>JAAYPG010000183.1 GCA_012519905.1 Clostridiales bacterium
ATTTGAAAACATAAGCTTATTAATTTCAGCATCAATTTCGCTAATATCATTACACTCATTACACTCATTAGGCTTTTGTATTTCTTCATCTTTTTTCCTCATTCCTTGCTGCAATAACTTCGAAGATGAATAAAGCCAAGCTGCCGACTCATGTGGAGCTGGATGCTGATAGATACGGAATTGTTAAGGATTCGGTTATCCTGCTTGAACAGGTCAGAACTATTGATAAATCCAGACTGAAGGAGAAGGTGTGTCATTTGGACAAAGATGTATTAAAGAAAATTGATAAAGCTCTTATTATTAGTTTATCTTTAGATACATATTTTAGACATATATTATTTTGATTTTGAAAGGAAGGGATAATACTTACAATGGAAAGTGATAATCCTTTATGGGGAACGGCGATTATTTTATTGCTTATCCTTGTAATGGCAATCATATCCGGCATTAAGTACGGGCTGGAATATGTCAACGATAACAGTTTAAGAAAAAAAGCAGATGGGGGCGATAAAAAAGCAGGTACCCTGTTAAGGTTTATGGGGGATGATACGAAATATCAGAACACCCTGAACATGCTTCTGATTACCATAGTGGTTATTATAAGTATATATTTTATTACAAAGCTTTTACCCGGCTTTGGACTTATAATCGATGGTGTATTTTATTCCTTATATACTGCTTTATCCATAGTCTTACTTATTTTCTTAATGACCTTATTTGGAGCAGTCTTACCGAAGAAGCTGGCAATAAGACACTCAGAGCGACTATGCTACGGATTTTATGGGCTTATTAGATTAATATTCTTCATATTTGGTCCCATAGGCTGTTTACTGGAAATGACTCTTAACCTTGTCATAAGAATCTTCAGGATCAACCCTAAGGAGACAAAGGCAAATGAGATTGAAGAAGAGATTATATCCATAATAAATGAAGGGCATGAGCAAGGAGTGCTGGATGCCGGTAAGGCTGAAATGATATCTAACATTATAGGGCTTGACGATAAGGAAGTCGGAGACATAATGACTCATAAAAAGCGCATCATAGCTGTTGATGCCAACTTATCAGTAGAGGAAGCATTAAGATTCATGCTGTATGAGAATTATTCCAGATATCCTCTGTATGAGGACAACTTGGATAATGTAGTAGGTATATTACATCTAAAGGATGTATCTGCAGCATACATATCAGAGGATGGTAAGACGAAAACATTAAAGGAAATTGCCAGAGAACCATTCTTTGTACCTGATACCCAAAGTGTCAACCTGCTCTTTCATGAAATGCAATCCCAGAATATTCATATGGCAATAGTCGTTGATGAATATGGTCAAACTGCCGGATTGGTTGCAATGGAGGATTTCCTTGAGGAAATTGTGGGTAATATCCAGGATGAGTATGATCAGGAAGAAAAGATGATTATTTCCGTTGACAATGATTCCTATGTTGTAAAAGGCTCTATCAGTCTGGAAGACTTAGAGGATGAGCTTAATATAATGATAGATCATGAGGATTTTGATACCCTGAACGGATTACTGATATCTATTCTTGACAGAATTCCCGCTGACGGCGAAAGAGCTACTCTTGAATATGCAGGTTATAAATTTGATATTCTTGAAACTATGAATAAGATGATTGAACAGGTTCGAATATCAAAGCTTCCTGTAAGTCTGGAAGATACCATAGACGGAACAGCTTAGAATTATAAGATAATAGAAAAACGCCGGCTTTCGCCGGCGTTTTCGGTAAACAACAGGGGTGTTAGTTTACCATAGCGTATAATAGGGTGGGAGTAGAAAGTGTTTTATCACTGTCTATGGTTATAGTATACAAAGAAGATGTGACCATTTTATGAATAGTTTATAAAAAGAATATAAAATTAATAAGAAAAAAGTAGATAATAGTAATTAGAATCTATTTTATACAAATGTGAAAGAGGGTGTCTGACAAGCTTTGCCTGTAGACACCCTCAAATCTATATTTATAAGTAGGGAGGAGGAGAGTGAAAAAATATATTTTACACTTCTAGGGATATTATAAATCCAAATTATGTTTAAAATGTGGATAGAATAAAGACATTTTGTGAACAATTTAGTTCATTTTTATGTCATTTTTGCCATATTTTTATGGTAAATAATAGGCCTTGGCTACTCATAATAAATATTGAGCAAAAAAGATGTTCCGACTCTACTAAATAAATATATGGTAGAGTCGGAACAAATCTAGGCATCACATAAAATCACATACATGAGTATCCTATAAACCCATCTTCTCAAGCCATTCTAATGCCTGCTCCTCAGTCTTAAAATGCAATACCTGCATTTCCTGAGACTCTGATAGATTCTGATGCTTCTGAGACTGAAGCTTCATTGCGGCGGTATTGCCATCCAAAAATGCAATTGCTCTACATCCGGCCTTTTCCAGTTCAACATGAAGCTGAACAAATGCGGCTGATGTATCTTTTCTTATAATAGGATTCATCTTAGAGGGGTCTGCTATGTAAGCGAATGGTTTACCGCCAAATTTTTGACTTAATTTTAACAGATTCTTTATTAGAGCTTCAACATGTTCCGGCAACCAATCCCCAAAACCCTCAGATTTGAGAATATTCCGACCGGGTATAATTCCGCAGTTTCCCTCCGGTGCTGTTATAAGATCTACAATATTCATAAAACTTACCTCCTTATTTTTGGTTTATATAAAGCATCCCGTTAGTTAAGCTCCTGTATCTGAGTCAGGATGCTATTAGATACTCCTGTCATATCGCTTATCTGACCGGCGATATCACTTACTCCTTCGGCTCCTTCACTGGATGCCATAACAATTTGATCAAGATTGGCCAGTAGACTGCCGATTGAGTTTAATAGTTCATCAGAGGAGCTACTAAAGTCTGAGAACAAATTATTGATTGTGACTGAATCATCCTTGTATTTATCAGCAACCTGCTTCATAAAATCATAATCTGCATTGACATCCTCAGACATAAACTTAAGCAGCTTGGATGCATTTACAGCCAAATTATTCACGACACCCTTAACTCTTACGGTAACCTCTTCAATCTGAAGAATGTTATTCTTAGATTGCTCGGCAAGCTTTCGAATCTCTTCAGCAACCACTGAAAAACCCCTGCCATATTCACCAGCTCTGGCAGCCTCAATTGATGCATTAAGAGCCAGCAGATTCGTTTGAGATATGATCTCGGTTATTGACTTTGACAATATGGATATCTGATCTGCAATCTTAGCATCTTCTATGGCCTTTTCCAGATTCAGTCTTGTATCATCAAAAATAAGATGAGCCTTTTCCTGAGCATTGGATACATTAACCATAGTTTCTTCGGCACTTAGCATGATATCCTCAGACGTCTTATAGCCAGTCTGGGCTTTCTCTGAGAAATTCTGTACTGTCTCTGCAATCTCTAAGGAGGTAGCTGCAATGTCAGTCGAAATCGCTGAAGTTTCCTCCATAGTAGCAGACAATTCCTCGGATGTGGCAGCTATATTATCTATGTTCTTATGAAGATCTTCCATCTGAGCAGTTATATCACTTAGCTTTTGCTTAAGCAAAGTGATACTGTTATCAGCTCCTTCTTGCTCATATGTATTATTAAAAATATCTGCAAATCGATTGGAAATAACACCAATAACATCCTCACGGTCGCATAGCTCAGGAGGTATAGGTTCAGGTGGGGTTTCATTATCAATTGATTTAATATAGGATATAAGAGAACGTAGTGGTGTTACATAATTCTTAATAATAAAGAGAGCAAAAAGACAGATTAGACATAAGATTAATAAGAAAGAAATGATAATAATAGCTTTTGAGATACTACCGGCATTCTGAATGTTAAAAATAAGTATAACTTGACTTAACAACAATAACATAAGTATGCAGAAAAATATAAGTAATAATCTGTTCTTGGGTTTTTTGATAAATGACAAAATGCTTACCCCCTCCTAGATAGGAAATTGCTTTTCTATATCTAAACTATAGCATCACATTTTTACCAAGTCAACAGCCTTCTAATTAGCATAACTAACAATATATGTTAGATAAATAGGATGATATATATTAACTACTA
>JAAYPG010000184.1 GCA_012519905.1 Clostridiales bacterium
AAAACGAGTCATGGCTATACGGGCAGCCTCAATCTGGTTTGATTTAATCCAAGCGGGTTCTAAGGCAACTATTCCATACTCACCATGAGCCAGGGTATTACCTCTGGAAGCTTTTCCGGCCATAGAGCCACGAAACTGCTTACGATGTTTAACTCTCTTCGGCATTAACATTATTTATCGCTCCCTTCCTTTTTTGCTCCTTTTGTGGGAAGCACTTCACCATGATATATCCAAACCTTAACACCAAGCTTACCATAAGAGGTATCAGCTTCTGCAAAGCCATAGTCTATATTGGCACGAAGTGTCTGTAGAGGTATAGTTCCTTCACTGTAAAACTCTGTACGTGCAATGTCTGCTCCGCCAAGACGTCCACCAACTGCAGCCTTGATACCCTTAGCTCCAGCTTTCATGGTTCTTGCCATTGTAGACTTCATAGCTCTTCTAAAGGAAATACGATTCTCAAGCTGGGATGCAATATTCTCTGCTACAAGCTGAGCATCAACATCAGGTCTTTTGATCTCCTTTATCTCAATATTAAGCTTCTTCTGGGTATATTTTTGGATTTCTACTTTTAATTTCTCTATTTCACTTCCACCTCTACCGATAACAACACCCGGTTTTGATGTATAAATTATTATCTTTAAACGATCGGACGCTCTTTCAATCTCAATCTTGGACACACCTGCGCTGTATAATTTCTTTTTGAGATACGTTCTGATTTTATAATCTTCTACAAGATTATCAGCAAAATCACTTTCAGCATACCATCTGGAGTCCCAATCATTAATTATACCGACTCTTAAGCCGTGGGGATTAACCTTTTGTCCCATTATTGCCCTCCTTATCTCTCATTAAGCACTACAGTAATATGACACATTCTCTTCTCTATACGATAAGCGGTGCCTCGTGCTCTTGGTTGAATTCTTTTCATAATCGGACCCTGGTTTGCATAACATTCCTCTATATAAAGCTTGTCTGGATCCATATCCTTAACCTCAGCATTGGCAATTGCTGACTTTAATAGCTTCTCTATTAGTGTTGAAGCATATCTTGGACTATATGCTAAAATACCAAGTGCTGTCTTTACATCCTTACCTCTAATGGCATCTAATACAAAACAAGCCTTAGTTACAGACACTCTAGCATAGGATAACTTTGCTGATGCTCTGTTGTCCTTAACTTCATTTCTTTCTCTCTTTATTTGGGATCTATGTCCTTTTGCCATGGATGAACCTCCTTCCATTCAATGCTATTCTTATCTCCTAGCAGATTTCTTCTCGTCTTTTCCATGTCCTCTATAGGTTCTGGTAGCAACAAACTCACCGAGCTTGTGTCCAACCATATCTTCAGTTATATATACGGGAACATGCCTTCTTCCATCATGAACCGCGATTGTATGACCAACCATCTGCGGGAAAATGGTAGAACGACGTGACCAAGTCTTTATAACAGTCTTATCACCAGATGTATTAAGCGCATCTACTTTTTTTAGCAAATGTTCGTCTGCAAATGGTCCCTTTTTTAGTGAACGAGCCATGTATTCTAACCTCCTTAGAATTTGTGTTCATTGATTCAATCAATGATTGCTTTACATTACATACTTTATTTAAAAGTACTTCCATCTCTTTTTCTTACTATTAATCTATTAGATTTCTTGTTAGGCTTTCTTGTCTTAAGTCCAAGCGCAGGCTTACCCCAAGGTGTAGAAGGACCGGGACGACCGATACCTGTTCTACCTTCACCACCACCGTGTGGATGGTCGTTAGGGTTCATTGCTGAACCACGAACTGTAGGTCTATAGCCCATATGACGCTTACGTCCAGCTTTTCCTACTGTAATAAGTTCATGATCGATATTGCCTACCTGACCAATTGTTGCTCTACAATTTAACAGAACCATTCTCATCTCACCGCTGGGAAGACGAAGGGTTGCGTACTTACCTTCCTTAGCCATCAGCTGTGCAGAGTTTCCTGCTGAACGAACTAGCTGACCACCCTTACCAGGATAAAGTTCAATGTTATGAACCTCTGTACCTACAGGAATGTTAGCTATTGGTAAGCAGTTACCTACTTTGATTTCAGCATTTTCACCACTCATAAGAGTAGTTCCTACCTTTAGTCCATAAGGTGCTAGGATATATGCCTTCTCACCATCTGCATAATGTAGCAATGCAATATTAGCTGTTCTGTTTGGATCATATTCAATAGTTGCTACCTTTGCAGGTATATTGTCTTTTCTTCTCTTAAAATCAATAATTCTATATTTTCTTCTAGCTCCACCACCACGATGTCTAACTGTGATTTTACCTTGGTTATTACGGCCAGCTTTTCTATTTAAAGAAACAACCAATGATTTCTCCGGCTTAGTTGCTGTAATTTCAGTAAAATCGGAACCGGTCATGTGTCTTCTAGAAGGTGTATATGGGGTAAATGTTTTAATTCCCATTATTTACACTCCTTTCAAATTATATATCAATAATTAGTAAATTCTATACTCGGATCCCATCGTCAGGATTATAGTCCGGAGAAGATCTCAATTTCAGCACTGTCTTCAGTAAGCTGAACGATTGCTTTTTTGGTTTTTGCTGTCTTGCCGACTACATTACCACGTCTGCGGTTCTTACCTTCCAGATTCATCGTATTTACCTTAGCAACCTTTGTACCAGCAAACATCTTCTCTACTGCTTCCTTAATCTGTGACTTGGTAGCTTCAGGATGAACTGAAAATGTGTACTTCTTATCGCTCATAGAGTCCATACTCTTCTCTGTTACGATAGGCTTAAGGATTACATCATAGTATTTTATATCTGCCATTATGCGTACACCTCCTCGATCTGTGCCACAGCATCCTTAGTAATTACTAATGTATCATACTTTAGGATGTCATAAACATTAATAGAATTTGATAAAATTGTTCTAACATTAGGAAGGTTTCTAGCTGAAAGTGCAACATTATCATCCTTCTTATCAAGAACAATGAGGGCCTTATTTACCTTAAGGTTGCTAAGCACCTCTTTCATCTTCTTTGTCTTTATCTCATCAAATCCAAATTGGTCTAAAACCATTAACTTTTCAGCATTTACTCTGGAAGTTAATGCTGACTTAATTGCAAGATGCTTTTCTTTTCTATTCATTTTAATTGAATAATCTCTAGGCTTTGGTGCAAATACTACTCCGCCACCCTTCCATTGAGGAGATCTGATTGAACCCTGTCTTGCATGTCCGGTTCCCTTTTGTCTCCAAGGCTTTCTTCCACCGCCTCTAACCTCAGCGCGGGTCTTAGCACTTTGCGTTCCTTGACGTTTGTTGGCCAACTGACTAACAACCGCTCTATGAACTAAATGCTCATTTATTTCTACTCCGAAGACTGCATCATTAAGCTCTAAGGTATCAACCTTCTTGCCTTCGATATTATAAACTGTTACATTTGCCATCTCTATGTTCCTCCTTTCTTAGCTCTAGTTAGCCTTTACTGATTCCTTCAGTATAACTAAGGATTTCTTCGGTCCAGGAACTGCACCTTTTACAAGAATGATGTTCTTTTCAGCATCAACTCTTACAACCTCAAGATTCTGTACCGTTACCTTAACATTACCCATCTGACCAGCCATTTTCTTTCCTTTGAATACTCTACCAGGGCTGGTAGCTGCACTGTTGGAACCACCGTGTCTATGATATTTGGAACCATGGGCCATAGGTCCTCTGTGTAAGCCGTGTCTTTTGATAACACCTTGGAAGCCCTTACCCTTAGACTTTGCAGTAGCGTCAACCTTGTCACCTGCTGCAAATATATCAACCTTGATTTCCTGGCCTAGCTGATAATCAGCTGCATTCTCAAATTTAAATTCCTTGATAAATCTTTTATTCTCTACACCTGCTTTTGCAAAGTGTCCTTTAAGTGGCTTGTTAACCAGAGTATCTCTGATATCGCCATACGCAACCTGAACTGCACTGTATCCATCATTCTCTACTGTTTTAACTTGTGTAACATAGAGAGGACCAGCCTGCAACACGGTTACCGGAATTAGGACTCCGTTTTCGCCGAAAACTTGGGTCATTCCGATTTTCGTAGTTAGAATCGCTTTCTTCATTTCTTACCTCCTATTAATCTACAGCGGATTACACTGATGTGCAATCATCCTAGATGGTCCATATATACTAATATAATAAACCCTAAGGATTTCTTCTTATTTTATTATTAATAATATTAAGTCATCTTGACACTTCATGATGTAAGCCAAAACATTAAACTTTAATGTTCTACCTATTTCTTAACCTTCATCTTTATGTCAATGTAAACACCTGCGGGCATCTCCAATCTGGATAATGCATCAACAGTCTTCTGAGTAGGTGTGATGATATCAATTAGTCTCTTATGAGTTCTTTGCTCAAACTGCTCTCTGGAGTCCTTATACTTGTGAACCGCTCTAAGAACTGTGATAACTTCCTTCTTTGTTGGCAACGGAACAGGCCCGCTCACCTTTGATCCTGTCTTTTTTACAGTCTCAATAATTTTTCCTGCAGATTGATCAATTAGATGATGATCATACGCCTTTAATGTGATTCTCATTACTTGACTTGCCATAAAAATAGCCGCCTCCTTTTCGCACTTAAGTTCAGTACGACAAGTGGTGACTGTACACTCATCCGTGCGTATCTTCGTTTTACATATATAAAATCCGGTATATTTTCAGATTATTTATAATCAGGGTTACCCGGATTACTTATGTCAACGAGATTTTCACACGTTTTATCTGCCTATAGCAGAAGGTTAATTTGTACAGTGACTTGTCGCCAGTTTCATAACTTGACCTTCGCTCCACGTAAATAACCTACTAAATATCAGTAGCAACCTCACGCTTCTACGCTATCAACGTCACAACATTACATATTATACACCACAGAAATATCATTTGCAAGCACTTTTTTATTTTTTTTTAAAAAGTTTTCTCTAATTTTTTCTCATTATTCTAACCATTTTTTAACTTGACGTAGCTTATTATTCATAATAAACTTTATATTGTAATAACTTAACAATAATGGCTGTTAACATACAGACCACTACATAAGGAGGGGTTACCATGGGAATATTAACAAGGTTTAGAGATATTATGTCTGCTAACATTAATGCACTTTTAGACAAGGCAGAGGATCCTGAGAAAATGATAGATCAATGCTTAAGAAATTTGAATTCGGACCTCGGCAAGGTAAAGTCTGAGACAGCTGCTATTATGGCCGAGGAGCAAAGAGCCAAAAGAGCTTTGGACGAATGTAATGATGAAATAAACGAAATGCAGAAATATGCAATCAAAGCATTAGAAGCCAATAATGAAGCTGATGCTCGTAAATTCCTCGAGAGGAAAGCATCACTTACATCTAAGCAGGCTGGACTTTCTGAAGCATATGAACTTGCAAAAACAAATGCTGCTCACATGAGACAGATGCATGATAAACTTGTAGGAGATATCGGCGAACTTGAGTCAAGGAAGGATATGATAAAGGGCAAGCTCGCTGTCGCTAAGACTCAGGAACGCATTAATAAAATGGGGTCAACCGTAGCAGGTGCCAACAACTCTATCTCAAGCTTTGAGAAGTACGAGGATATGGCTGACAAAGCTCTTGATAAAGCAAATGCTATGGCTGAACTTAACCGTTCCTCCGCAGATCAATCTATAAACGATCTTGCTAAAAAATATAGCACAGATATATCAGTAGACGATGAACTAGCAGCATTGAAAGCAAGTCTTGCATCCGATAATAAATAGGGTGATTGATTTATTCCATTAAAAAATATAAGATAATGAATTACAACCTATAGATTTATATGTTTTAAAGTAAAATGTCCACAAATAAGAGACTATCTTTCTTTGGGGACATTTTTTCTGAAATGCTAGTTAGTTATTCATAAAAGGGGGTAGAGTTAGTTTGGTTACACACTATAAATGTTCTAATTGTGGAGCAGACATGGCTTTTGATACAGGCTCTGGAATGCTTAAATGTGATAGCTGTGGTCGGGTAGACAGTATAGAAGAAATGGCAGGGCAACCTAAGGCGCCTAGTAATGCTCAGGTATCCTATGAAATGGACGAGGATGATAAAAAGGCCCTCCAGAACGCATTTGATAATGATTATGAGGATCCTACGAATGAAGATGAACCCACACACCACCCAACCTTTAAAGAGGGAGAGGCCACTGAGTACAATTGCAAGAACTGTGGTGCTGTATTAATAACCGATACACAGACCACCGCTACTAAATGCAGCTTTTGCGGAGCTGGTATCGTTATCAGTGACCGTCTAGTCGGAAGCCTTGCTCCAGAAAGTGTCATCCCCTTCTCCATTAGCAAGGCACAGGCCCAGGAGGCCTTTAAAAAATGGTGCAGGAAGGGGCTTCTTACCCCGAAGGATTTTAGAGTTGCCGATAGAATAAAAGACATTACGGGCTTATATGTCCCCTTCTGGCTATATGACCTCAATGGTAAAGGAGAAGTAGAGGCCACATGTACCAGAGTCAGAACCTATACAAGAGGGGATTGGGTATATAAAGAAACAAAATATTATCATGTATATCGTAAGGTGGATTTAAATTATATTAAAGTACCCTGCGACGCCTCTAAGAAAATGGACGATAAAATGATGGATAAGCTCGAGCCTTATCCATATAAGAACCTTAAGGAATTTAAGATGCCCTACCTGGCGGGATATATAGCTGAAAAATACGATTATGATGACGAGGAGCTACTACCAAGAGTAAAATCCCGGGTAGAATCATATGTTGATTCCTACTTAAGGTCAACCATAACCGGATATTCTAGCGTACATTTTAATAGGAAGCATATAAGCGTAAAAAAGAAACGCTCGGATTACGCCCTAATGCCTGTATGGATGGTTTGCTACGATTTCAACCAGGCAGAGCATACATTTGCCATGAACGGCCAAACAGGTAAAATCGTAGGTAGGCCACCCATCAGCGCTGGTAAAGTGGCTGCTTGGTTCTTTGGAGTATCTGGGGGGAGCTTCCTTCTCCTTCGTATAGTATCACTCATTCTGGGAGGTGGTTTCCTATGGTAGAGCAAAATACATTCAACTTATATAATAGGAACATAAGCATTAGCAGGTTACTATTACGACTAACTCTACTGCTAGTATCAGTCCATGTCCTATTGGGCCATATGGATCTTAACGGCAAGATGCAAGTATATGCAGCATCAACCGAAGCTCTAGCCACCGAGACTGAAACAGACGACAAACGTGTCTACGATGAAGCAGGATTAATGACTGCTTATGAGATAAAGGAACTGGAAGCCCTAAGCCACGAATATGGTGATAAGGCAGGAATTGAAATATTTATCCTTACTCATAATGATAGAAATGCAACATATCCAGAAAAATATATAGAAGATTTCGAGGATCAACTTCCTATAGGTGATAGGGTATACTTTTTATATGATGTATACGCAGGTGAAATATTCATGGAGAGCTACGGGCTGGCTGAAACCTATATCCACTCCAAAAGAATAGACAAAATATTCGATAATGTAGCCGATTACTTAAGAAACGATAATTATTATGATGCATTTAAGACCTATATAACCATGTCAGCAGGCTATATGGAGGATGATTCCGAGCTAAACTTTGACCACGATTACATTTATGATAAACCACCCAGTGGCTTTGACCCGGATGATGAATATAGCTATGATGAATATGATTATAAAGGACATTATAGAAAAGAAGACCTTAAGAATAGTATTTACCTTAATTTTTGGTTTCAACTGGCTGTGGCTTTAGTAATCGGCGCTATAGTAGTAAGCTCCCTAGCATATCATTCTAGCGGAAGAATGACCACTGGCTCTAAGGATTATCTTGATAGAAGTCGCCAGGGGCTTATCGGAAGGAGAGATCAGTATATTAGATCCTCTGTAACCCGATGGAGAAAGCCTTCTCAGAACACTTCCGGCGGAAGCAGAGGAAGCAGTGGTGGCCGAGGAGGTTTTAACGCAGGTGGATTTAGAGGTGGCAGATCTAGCGGTGGGCGCTCCCACAGCTCAGGTGGAAGAAAGCTATAATATCATCACAATAAAGTTCATAAGGACCAGATTGCTGAATATCTATCTGCTTATATCACATATATATAAATTAATAAATTTACGGGAGGTGCAATATGGGATTATTCTCAAGACAATTTGCAAATGTCGTGGAATGGAAGGAATTCCGCGATGATATGATTTTCTACAAATGGAGCAATGAAGAAATAAAGAAGGGAAGCCGTTTAATAATCCGTCCTGGCCAGGATGCTATATTCCTATTTAACGGTAAAGTTGAAGGTATTTTCAAGGATGAGGGTGACTATGATATCGAATCTCAGATTATACCCTTTTTATCCACCTTAAAGGGCTTCAAGTTCGGCTTTAACAGTGGAATGAGAGCAGAGGTCCTCTTTATTAACACAAAGGAGTTTATGACAAAATGGGGTACACAAAATGCTATTAACATTCCAACAGCGTCATTGCCTGGTGGTATGCCTATCCGAGCTAATGGGACAGTGACCTTTAAGGTCTCAGACTATGTTAAGCTTATTGATAAGATTGCTGGTGTTAGACAAAGCTACTTGATAGAGGATGTAAGCCTACGAATTCGAGCAGTACTTGATCAGCTCCTTATGAAGTGGATTACCAAGGAAGGCAAGGACATGTTCAATCTTCAGGCAAATTCCTTCGATATTGCAGAAGGAATAAAGACTGATTTAGGAATGCAACTATTTGACAGCGGACTTTCTGTTACAGGATTTAATATCATGAGCTTTAATTATCCTGAGGAAATCCAGAAGATGATCAACAAAAATGCATCCCACAGCATGGTTGGAGATCTAGGACGTTACCAGCAGGTGGAAATGACTGATGGTATCGCCTCAGGGAAGGTTAAGGGCGGTGGCACTGCAGCTGATATGGCTGGTATGATGATGGGAATGAATGTGGCCAATCAGATGATGCAGAATATGAATCAACAAGCCAGCCCACAATCTCAACCTACAAATATAAATCCTAGCACCACTAATAACACCAAGCCAAACTTCTGTCCTAATTGCGGACAAAAAAGCGGCGATGCTAATTTCTGCCCTAACTGCGGTCAGAAGCTAATTTGAAAACAATGTATAAGATAGAACAAAGAATGTGGTAGGATGGTCTTTCTTATTACGCAAAAATAAAAGGCTATCGCATAAATGTAAGAGGGGGTGTATATGTTCCAATCATAGCAATCTGCACTACTAATCAGTGTGTGATGGAATATATGCACCCCCCTTAATTATTTACGCAACAGCCTCTTTAAATAACAACATTAAATTAACCGTAGTATTAGGGCAATCATTCATCTAGTGAGAAGATCTCGTCATTACATAGAAGGTTAAGCCTATTAGATGCATCTTCCTTGCTATCACCTTTAACTCCAAAATAAAACTTTATCTTTGGCTCGGTACCGGAAGGCCTGATTGCACACCAAGCATCATCATTCATTTCATAGTAGAGTACATCAGACTTAGGAAGTCCTGTTGGAGCTACCTCACCTGTTTTACTATCTGTTATGGTAGCAGCCATATAATCCCTACATTTAAGAATCTCATATCCCCCTGCAGCTTTAGGAGGATTCTTGCGGTATCCTTCCATAATAGACTTGATTTTCTCCATTCCTTCAATTCCTTTTAAGGTAAGGGATACAGTTTTCTCCTGGTAATAGCCATATTTCTTATATATATTCTCCATCTGCTCATAGAGACTTAATCCCTGAGATTTATAGTATGCAGCAGCCTCACATAACACCATAAGGGCAGCTATAGCATCCTTGTCTCTAGAATGGGTCCCTACTAAATATCCATAGCTTTCTTCATATCCAAATACAAACTCATTAGAGTCTGTTTCTTCAAAAAGCTTTATCTGCTCACCTATATATTTGAAGCCTGTTAGTACCTCTATTAGGGTGGCCTTATATTCCGCTGCAATCTTATCGGATATATTTCCAGAAACTATAGTTTTAATAAGAGCAGAATTCTTAGCTAGTGTACCATTTTTTGCTCTTTGGGAAAACACATACTCTGCAATCAGGGCTCCTGTCATATTGCCATTGAATAATACATATTCACCCTTATCATCTTTTACCTGTATTCCCAAACGATCTGCATCAGGGTCTGTTGCAAGAATAATATCTCCATCAACCTTTTTGGCTAGCTTCTTGGCCAGTTCAAAGACCAAGGGATCCTCAGGATTAGGATAACCCACAGTAGAGAATTCTGAATCTGGATATTCTTGTTCTTCTACCACATGTACATTCCTAAAACCCAACTCCCTAAGTATTCTTCTAGCAGGTATATTGCCAGATCCATGCAGAGGAGTATACACTATATTTAAGTTACTACCAACTTCACTAATCGGGTTAATAATAAGCTTTTTCAGGCTCTTAATATATAAATTATCTATATCCTCTCCGATAATTCTAAGCAAGCCATTCTTCATAGCTTCCTCTCCCGACATAGTCTTGGCCTCAGAAAAATCTTTAATTGAATTTACCTCATCTATAATCTCTACATCCTTTGGAGATGTAATCTGTGCCCCATCCTCCCAATAAACCTTATAACCGTTATACTCAGGCGGATTATGACTTGCAGTGATTACTATACCAGCAATACAGCCAAGCTCTCTTACCGCAAAAGATAATTCAGGTGTCGGTCTAAGAGACTCATATAAATATGCCTTTATATTATTTGCAGCTAAGCATAGGGCAGATTGTAGGGCGAACTGAGGAGACATTCTCCTAGAATCATAGGCTATTGCAACCCCCTTGGCTTCACCCTTTTGCTTAATTATATAATTGGCAAGTCCCTGAGTAGCCCTTCTTACCGTATAGATATTCATTCGATTAATTCCTGCTCCCAGTATGCCCCTTAATCCACCGGTACCAAATTCTAGATTTTTATAGAATCTCTCCTTAATCTCATTATCATTACCTTTTAAAGCTTCAAGTTCTCTCCTGGTGGTCTCATCAAAATACGGATCATTAAGCCATGCATTATACTCCTCTATATATTTCATGCCTATACTCCTCACTTTTCTTATTAATTTCTTACTAGTATACTCCCATATTATATAAAAATATTAATAAAGTACTCCCCAGTCTATCTACTTATTGGTTTTGTATCAAATTAAACATTTTACATTTTTAAAGAGGAGCAATGAGGCTCTCCCGCCCATCGCTCCTCCTACTTTAAAATGCCTATTATTATTATTATTTATTTATCATCACTATAATCGTCTTCATCTATACCCTTTAGATTAAACTCTGTCTCTGTCCAATCACCATCATTGTGAGTTTCCTCACCTTGGGATATGTGAGCATCGTCTACTCCGGGAATACTATCCTCACGACCAATATAGTTAGCATCGCTTGTATACTTTTCTTCATCATATACAATCTCAGCTTTACCATCTTCTACTTCATAGTAGTCGCCCTGGTCAAAGGTCTCATTATCCCCTGCTTCTTGGGTATAATTGACTTGATTATAGCCTTCCTGGTAATAACCTTCATCATAGCCTTCATAATTTTGATAACCTTCTTGATATCCCTCATAGCCTTCTTCATAATACTGACCTTCCTTATATCCACCTTCAGAATATTCAAAGGTATCAAACTCATCTGAATAGCCACCTTCGCCGTACATATCATCCATCATATAATCTTCTTGGATTTCTGTATCTAGCTTAACATTGCGGTATCTCTTCATACCAGTACCGGCCGGAATAAGCTTACCGATAATAACATTTTCCTTTAGGCCGATAAGTGGATCTACCTTACCCTTAATTGCTGCCTCTGTTAAGACCTTGGTAGTCTCTTGGAAGGATGCTGCTGATAGGAATGAGTTTGTTGCCAAGGATGCCTTAGTTATACCAAGCATAACCTGTTTACCATCGGCAGGTTCCAGTCCCTCTTCAATCAACCTATTATTTTCATCACTAAATTCCATGATATCTACCAATGCTCCTGGTAGGAATTTGGTATCACCATTAGTTTCTATTCTAACCTTTTTAAGCATCTGACGTACAATGACCTCAATATGCTTATCGTTAATCTCAACACCCTGTAAGCGATATACTCTTTGCACCTCTCTAATCATATAATCCTGAACAGCGCGTACACCTTTGATCTTTAGTATATCATGAGGGTTCACACTACCTTCAGTTAGCTCATCACCGGCTTCAAGTTCATCGCCTTCAGAAACTTTAATTCTAGAACCATAAGGAATAAGATAAGCTTTTGATTCCATAGTTTCATTATTGGTAACAATAACTTCTCGCTTCTTCTTTGTATCCTTAATAGTTACTGTTCCGCCAAACTCTGCAATAATTGCAAGTCCCTTAGGCTTTCTAGCTTCAAATAACTCCTCGACACGGGGAAGACCCTGAGTGATATCGTCACCTGCCACACCACCTGTATGGAATGTTCGCATAGTAAGCTGTGTTCCTGGTTCACCGATGGACTGAGCAGCTATAATACCTACCGCTTCTCCCACCTGAACTGACTCACCAGTAGCCATATTAGCTCCATAGCATTTTGCACATACCCCAATGTGGGATTTACAGGTCAATATGGTACGTATCTTGACTTTATCTACACCGGTAGCCATAATCTTGGCTGCCCGCTTAGGTGTTATCATATGATTTGCCTTAACAATAATATTGCCATCAGCATCTAATACATCCTCACAGACGTTTCTTCCTATGATTCTTTCTTCAAGACTTTCGATTACTTCCTTATCATCCATGAATGCCTTAACTACCATTCCTGGAATTTCTTCATCATTTCCACGGCAATCAATCTCGCGGATAATTAAATCCTGTGCCACATCGACCAGACGACGTGTCAGATATCCAGAGTCCGCTGTTCGAAGAGCTGTATCGGAAAGTCCCTTTCTAGCTCCATGAGCAGATATGAAGTATTCCAATACATCAAGTCCTTCACGAAGATTAGATTTGATAGGAAGCTCAATAGTACGTCCAGATGTATCTGCCATGAGTCCACGCATACCGGCAAGCTGTTTAATCTGCTTGTCGGAACCACGGGCACCAGAGTCTGACATCATTTTAATATTATTGAAGCTATCAAGTCCGGCAAGAAGTGAATCTGTCAGGATTCGGTCAGCTTCCTTCCAGGTATCAATAACAGTATTATACCTCTCTTCTTCTGTCATTCTACCACGTCTATACTCTCTAGAAATACTCTCTATGGTTTCCTCAGCTTCTGCTATTATTTGCTTCTTTTCTTCAGGCACCTTCATATCTGATATAGAAACAGTAAAAGCTGCCTGTGTAGCATACTTGTAGCCTAAGGATTTAACTGCATCCAATAACTCTGCTGTCTGAGTAGCACCATGGATATTAATACATTTCTCAAGAATAGGTTTAAGCTGCTTCTTACCTACAGTATAGTTAACTTCCAACTCTAGGAAATTCTCAGGCTTGGATCTATCTATTAAACCTAAGTCCTGTGGAATGATCTCATTGAAAATAAAACGTCCCAGTGTAGAAGTCACCATCTTTGATTCTTCAACACCTTCATTATTTATACCAGTTATTTTAACCTTAATAAGCTCATGTAGAGTAATTGTCTTATTCTCATAGGCCAGAATCGCTTCATCTACATTCTTAAAGGAATGTATAATTCCTGTATCATTTGCCTTTTCGATTGTCAGATAATAGATACCAAGAACCATATCCTGTGAGGGAACAGTAACTGGTGCACCATCTGACGGCTTTAATAGGTTGTTAGGTGATAGTAGTAGGAATCTACATTCAGCCTGCGCTTCTACTGATAGAGGTAAATGCACAGCCATCTGGTCACCATCGAAGTCAGCATTATAAGCAGTACATACCAAGGGGTGAAGCTTAATAGCCTTACCCTCAACAAGTACAGGTTCAAATGCCTGAATACCAAGTCTATGAAGGGTAGGAGCACGGTTCAACATAACCGGATGCTCTTTAATTACGTCCTCCAGTACGTCCCAAACCTCAGGCTGGAGTCTCTCTACCATTTTTTTAGCTGATTTTATATTATGGGCGGTGCCTCTGCTAACCAGCTCCTTCATAACAAAGGGCTTGAACAGCTCAATCGCCATCTCCTTAGGTAATCCACACTGATAAAGCTTAAGTTCAGGACCTACTACGATAACAGAACGACCAGAATAATCCACTCGCTTACCAAGAAGATTCTGTCTGAAACGTCCCTGCTTACCCTTTAGCATATCGGATAAGGATTTAAGCGCACGGTTACCAGGACCTGTTACAGGTCTTCCTCGTCTACCGTTATCTATTAATGCATCAACAGCCTCTTGAAGCATTCTTTTCTCATTACGAACAATAATATCAGGAGCGCCAAGCTCTAGAAGCCTTTTTAAGCGATTGTTGCGATTAATTATCCTACGGTATAAATCATTCATATCTGAGGTAGCAAATCGTCCACCATCCAGCTGCACCATAGGGCGTAGGTCTGGAGGAATGACTGGAATAACCGTAAGAATTAACCACTCAGGCTTGTTACCAGATTCACGAAATGCCTCGACAACTTCCAAGCGCTTAATTATCCTAGCACGCTTTTGACCTGTTGAATCCTTTAAAGCCTTCTTCAACTCATGGGATTCCTTCTCTAAATCAATATCTCGCAGTAGCTCTTGGATAGCTTCAGCTCCCATACCCAGACGAAAGCTTCCATATCCAAAGTTTTCAACTGCTTCTTGCTTTTCCTTCTCGTTAAGCACCTGCTTATACTGAAGGTCGGATGTTCCTTTATCCAATACGATGTAGGAGGCGAAGTAAAGTACTTTCTCCAAAGTCCTAGGTGATAAATCAAGTAAGAGACCCATACGGCTAGGTATTCCCTTGAAATACCATATATGAGACACTGGTGCCGCAAGCTCAATATGCCCCATTCTTTCTCGTCGAACGCTAGCCTTTGTAACCTCTACACCACATCGATCACATACTACACCCTTATATCTAATCTTTTTATATTTACCACAATGGCACTCCCAGTCTTTACTGGGACCAAAAATTCTTTCGCAGAACAAACCGTCTTTCTCCGGCTTTAAGGTTCTGTAGTTAATAGTCTCGGGTTTTCTTACTTCTCCCTTAGACCATTCCCTAATTTTTTCCGGTGAAGCAAGACCAATCTTAATTGCATCATAGGTTATCCCCTGCTCACTGTTATACATCATTTCAGGCATTATTTGGCTCTCCCTTCGTCAATTCTGATTTTGATCTTAGATTTCTAACGGTTTACAGGTCGTCTTCGAAGTCGTCATCAAGGTTATCCTCTATTACATCAACAAGGTCCTCGTCACCGCTATCTTCTATGTCTTCCGAATCTTCTTCGTAGATATTAAAAATCTCACTATCAATTTCATCGCCACTTGTCTTAGTGAAACCGGCATTTTCATAGCCCTCATCATATCTGAAGTTATTCTCTCCTTCAATAAGCTGAGTCATATCGGAATCGCTATAATCTGCACTCTCATTCATTTTTACTTCATTACCGTATTCATCAAGCACGGTAACATCAAGTGCTAATGACTGTAGTTCCTTTAGTAGAACCTTAAAGGACTCAGGTATACCAGGCTCACTGATATTTTCACCCTTGATAATAGCTTCATAGGTTTTAACACGACCGGTAACATCATCAGATTTAACTGTCAGAATCTCCTGGAGAATATAAGCAGCACCATAAGCCTCAAGTGCCCAAACCTCCATCTCACCAAATCTTTGGCCACCAAACTGTGCCTTACCGCCCAGAGGCTGCTGTGTTACTAAGGAATAAGGGCCTGTGGAACGGGCATGTATCTTGTCGTCTACCAGATGATGAAGCTTCAGGTAATGCATGAAGCCTACTGTTACAGGTTGGTCAAAATACTCTCCACTTCTACCATCACGAAGCATAACCTTTCCATCGGAATTAATGGGAACACCCTCCCATTCATCACTTTCTCCATGATGTTCCTTCAGATATTCCATTATTTCTGGATTTATAGTATCTTTATATTTTGCCTCAAACTCATTCCAATCACTATTAGCATAATCATTGGCGATTTCCAGTGTGTCCATAATATCAAATTCATTTGCTCCATCAAATACTGGAGTAGATACGTCTATACCGAGCACCTTAGCAGCTAAAGACAGATGTATCTCAAGTACCTGTCCGATATTCATACGTGAAGGTACGCCTAGAGGATTCAATACTATATCCAATGGTCTGCCATTGGGTAGGAAAGGCATATCCTCCACAGGTAATACACGGGATACAACACCCTTGTTACCATGACGTCCTGCCATCTTGTCTCCAACCTGTATCTTTCTTTTCTGTGCTATATAAACACGAACTGTTTCATTTACACCAGGAGATAATTCATCTCCATTCTCCCTGGTAAATACCTTTGCATCAACAATTATACCGTACTCACCATGGGGTACTCTAAGTGAGGTGTCCCTTACTTCTCTAGCCTTCTCACCAAATATAGCCCTGAGTAGTCTTTCTTCAGCAGTAAGCTCAGTCTCACCCTTGGGTGTAACCTTACCTACTAGGATATCACCTGCACGAACCTCAGCACCTATACGAATTATTCCTCTTTCATCGAGGTCCTTAAGAGCATCATCACCTACGCCTGGAACATCCCTTGTGATTTCCTCGGGACCAAGCTTTGTATCTCGTGCCTCTGCCTCATATTCTTCTATATGAATAGAGGTATATACATCCTCCTGAACAAGACGCTCACTAAGTAATACAGCATCCTCGTAGTTGTATCCTTCCCAGGTCATAAATCCAATAAGAGGATTCTTACCAAGAGCCAATTCACCCAGTGAAGTTGAAGGACCATCTGCAATAACTTGGCCTTCTTCTATTCTATCGCCCCATTTTACTACTGGTCTCTGATTAATACAGGTTCCCTGATTACTCTTAGCAAACTTAATCAAACGATAAGTATGCTTTGAACCATCATCATGCTTAACAACAATATCTTTAGCAGTTACTCTCTCTACAACACCAGCCTTTTTAGCCAGTACACATACACCTGAGTCTATGGCAGCCTTTGCCTCTATACCAGTTCCTACAACAGGAGCTTCTGTTACAAGTAGCGGTACTGCTTGACGTTGCATGTTGGCACCCATAAGTGCACGGTTGGCATCGTCATTCTCTAAGAAAGGTATTAAGGCTGTAGCTACAGAGAATACCATCTTAGGGGATACGTCCATTAAGTCAATTTTCTGCTTCTCATATTGAGAGGTTTCTTCCTTATAACGACCAGAGATACTATTACCGATAAAGTAGCCATTTTCATCAAGCTCTGCATTCGCTTGGGCAACTACATATCTATCCTCTTCATCTGCTGTAAGATAAATAACCTCATCAGTTACCTTGGGATTTTCAGGGTCTTCCTTATCAACCATACGATAAGGGGCTTCTATAAATCCATATTCATTAATCCTTGCGTAAGAAGCAAGGGAGTTGATTAGACCGATATTAGGACCTTCAGGTGTCTCTACAGGACACATTCTTCCATAATGGGAGTAATGTACGTCACGCACCTCAAAGCCTGCTCGATCACGGGATAGTCCACCGGGACCAAGCGCAGACAAACGTCTCTTATGTGTCAGCTCACCCAATGGATTATGCTGATCCATGAACTGTGACAGCTGAGAGCTACCAAAGAACTCTTTGACAGCCGCAGTTACAGGTTTTATATTTATTAAGGATTGAGGACTTATACCCTCTAAATCCTGTGTAGTCATTCTTTCTCTAACTACACGCTCCATTCTGGATAAACCAATACGATATTGGTTCTGTAGAAGCTCGCCAACAGCACGAATCCTTCTGTTACCCAGATGGTCGATATCATCAGCATTGCCCAAGTTATATTCTAAACTTATATTGTAATTAATAGAGGCAATAATATCTTCCTTAGTAATATGCTTAGGAACAAGATCAGCTATATTCTTTTTTATAGCCTCCTTAATATCTTCTATAGAGGAATTTTCCTCTAATATTTTCTTTAAAACAGGGTAGTATACATTCTCAGATATACCCATTGATTTTCGCTCAGCCACACTGATTTCCGGAACATGATAAGAAAGATTAACCATCATATTGGAAATAACCTTAACATTCCTCTCATCAGTCTGTACCATAACAGAGGGAACAGCAGCATCCTGTATAAGGAGTGCTAATTCATTATTTACTTCTGTACCTGCCTCAGCAATAACCTCTCCAGTTGATCTATCAACTACATCCTCTGCCAGTACGAAGCCAACTATACGATTACGGTAGGCAAGCTTTTTATTAAATTTGTAGCGGCCAACCTTAGCTAAGTCATATCTTCTAGGATCAAAGAACATACTATTTAATAATGACTCTGCATTCTCGACTGCCAAAGGCTCACCGGGACGTAATTTTTTGTACAACTCCAATAAACCATCCTGATAATTACCAGATGGGTCCTTTGCTGTACTTGGATCTTTAGCCAGACTTGCAAGTATCTTAGGCTCTTCACCAAATAGCTGTTTGATTTCTTCATTAGTTCCATATCCCAAAGCCCTTATAAAGGTTGTGATAGGAACCTTTCTATTTCTATCTACTCTTACATAAAATACATCGTTAGAATCCGTCTCATATTCCAACCACGCACCTCTGTTAGGTATAACCGTGGCAGAAAATAATTTTTTACCAATTTTGTCATGGTCAACTGCATAATATATCCCGGGGGAACGTACTAATTGGCTAACAATAACTCTTTCCGCACCATTTATTACAAATGTTCCGGTCTCAGTCATTAGCGGTAAATCACCCATAAATATGTCATGTTCATTAATTTCATTATTTTCCTTGTTATGGAGCCTAACTTTTACCTTTAAGGGAGCTGCATAGGTTGCATCTCTTTCCTTACATTCTTCGATTGTATATTTAATGTCATCCTC
>JAAYPG010000185.1 GCA_012519905.1 Clostridiales bacterium
ACTGGTAAGCAGATGGAATAAGGCGATACGTTTCCCGTTGGCATTTGTGGTCAAGGAGGCCATAATACCATAACTACAGGTTCCAATATTTGCTCCCATTACTAAGAAAAACGATTGATCTATACTGTGGATAACTCCCGCAGCCAAGAAGGCGATAAATACACCAGTTGCTGCTGTAGATGATTGTATAATTGCCGTAAAAAGAATACCCAATATCACCAATAGGATTGGATTCTGCATGATTTCATATTCAAATACTTTAGATAGTTGAATACTCAGCATCGAATCTGCTCCACCAATTGCGGTTTCCATAACTTCCATACCGATAAAGAGCATTCCAAATCCAATAAAAAAAGGTGCTATTTTATTAAGGGTTTCGTTACTAGTGGAAAAAATAATCATAACACCAACAAATGCAATTGCTGCAAAAACTGAGCTTATGCTAAAGCCACCTTTGCTGATGCCTGAAAGGGCAAATATAAATGCTGTAAGAGTGGTACCTAATTTAGCACCTAAGATAAAACCTGAACCTTGCTTGACTGTTACAATATTAGCATGAGCAAGTCCAACGGTCATGATTGAAGTGGCTGAAGAAGATTGAACAAGGGCGGTAGCCCCAATTCCGATTCCGTAATTAAAGACTCTGTTTTTATCAATTTTTTTAAAAAGGTTACGAATACCTGATCCTGCACTCTTTTCCAAACCAGAGCTCATCTGCTTCATGCCAAACATAAATACGGCAACTCCACCTAACATCAGTAGTAAATTCATTATAATTTCCATTATATTTCTCCCTTATAAATTCTTTTCCATCCTAGTTAATTGAGACATCTTCCCTCCTCTTATGGAAGCGGGACCTTCTTGCTTTTAACAGTAAAAATAACAACAGATTTTATATTACATATTTTTTAACTTGGTGTCAACAATTTAATGTTAAATTTTATACGAAAAACATCCTCAACAAGCTATTCTACTAGTAAACTTAAATGTGCTACTATTGCTTGTATTATTTACATATAGATAGGATTTACATTTCCCGCTCTTATATGTAGATAATGCAAAGCAAAATTCCAGCTCCAAGTCTTATTGCTCCTTCTTTTGTCTTAAAAACCACCTTCCTGATAAGAACATTTTTATCTATTTCTTACCAACAAGGTGGTGTATTTTACCTAAATCAAGTTATTTGGTTTTCAGCAATAAACTGCTCGTACTCCTCAGCAGACATAAGTATTTTCCTGGGCTTAGTCCCTTCCTCTGGCCCAACAACTCCAACCTCAGCTAGCTGGTCCATAATCCTTGCTGCACGATTAAAGCCTATCTTGTAGACTCTTTGCAGCATTCCTATTGAGGCCTTATCCTTTTCTATAATAAATCTTCCAGCCTCTACAAAATAATCATCTCGCTCATTAGCAGCAGCTGTAGCAGCCTCTACCGCACGAACATTTTCTATGGTTTCCTTGACTTCATCACTATAGCTTGCTGTACTATTGTTGTTAATTAAAAAGTCAACTACTGAGCTAACCTCCTTATCCGATACATATGCACCCTGAATCCTGACAGGCTTTGGATAACCTGACGGGAAGAAGAGCATGTCTCCCTTGCCAAGTAGCTTTTCTGCACCGGATCCATCAATAATAGTTCTAGAATCTATGGCAGAGGATACTGCAAATGCTATTCTAGAAGGAATATTAGCCTTTATAAGTCCCGTAATTACATTAACGGAAGGTCTTTGAGTAGCTATAATCAAATGTATTCCAGCCGCCCTAGCCATTTGAGCCAGACGGCAAATAGAATCCTCTACCTCACCTGGGGCTACCATCATAAGATCTGCTAGCTCGTCAATGATAATTACAATCTGAGGAAGTTTCTGGCAGTTTTCATCATTGAGATAGGCAACCTCTCTGGCCTTCTCATTATATCCCATTAAATCACGAACGCCCGCTTCAGCGAATTTCTTATAGCGATCAGTCATTTCTACAACAGCCCAATTAAGTGCAGCAGCCGCCTTCTTAGGATCAGTTACTACAGGGATAAGTAAATGTGGAATTCCATTATACACATTAAGCTCAACTACCTTTGGATCAATCATAATCATACGAACATCCGAAGGATTTGATTTATATAAAATACTCATTATCAAGGTGTTTATACATACTGATTTTCCTGAGCCAGTGGCACCAGCAATCAGTAGATGGGGCATCTTAGCTATATCAGTAATCATAGCCTGCCCACCAATATCCCTACCAACAGCAAATGCAATATCAGAGGAATGCTCAGTAAATTCTTTACTTTCAAGCATTTCTCTTAAGGTGACAACGAAATTCTCCTTGTTAGGCACTTCAATACCCACAGCTGATTTGCCGGGAATAGGTGCCTCAATCCTAATCTCAGAGGCGGCAAGATTAAGCTTAATATCATCTGCCAGACTGGTTATACTCTTAACCTTAACTCCATGTTCAGGTTGTAGCTCATATCTGGTGACAGCTGGTCCGCAACTTACATTAGTCACAGTTACACGGACACCAAAGCTATCTAGGGTACTCTGTAGCTTTGCAGCAGTCTCCTTAATACTTCTTTCAGTCATTTGCCCTCTTCCAGATTTAGGTTTTGGAGCGCTAAGAAGCTTCATAGGAGGGAAAATATACTCCTTCTCCTCTGCCACTTGATTAATATTTAGTTCTTCTACTTCTGTAGAAGAAACATTTTCCTTGCTTGTATTTTTCTCTACTGCTGTCGTATTGTCTGATGTGGTAGTCATGTTATCAGGGACCACATTAGAGGAGACCATTGATGCATCCTCTTCTATTGTAGAACGGTCCTTGCCAAATTTATTTTTAAGCTCATCCTCATATGAAGGGACTCCTGCCTGACTTATATGAATATCAGGACTAACTGTTCTTTCTACACCCTCAATATGTATATCTGATGTAGACATATTGGCAAGATCCTTTGCATCTGCATTCTCTGGCGAAAACAAATGATCCAAATTAACTATTGGAAGGTCATCATTTTCGTGCTTAGCTTTCTTTTTGCTCCTCTTTTCCTTAAGACTAACCACCTTAGACTTGTCTCTTTGCTTGTCAGTCGTATCCTGGCTAGGAGCTTCAATGTCAAAGGCCTTAAAAGCCCTACCACCAGTGCCTTTAGCCTCTTGCATAGATTGTCTTTCTAGCTCCATCTCTTCCTTCTTAAGCTGTCTGTAATGTCTTCTTTCTTCCATTGAACGCTTGCTCTTTCTGGCTATTAATAAAAAAACCGCTTTGCCAGTTATGACTATAAGAGATATCACCATCATAGCTATCAGAATTATGTAGGTAGCAGTAGCATCAAACATTCCGTATAATAACATTACAAGTATACCACCGATAATTCCTCCACCGTTTCTGTGGTTACTTGAATTTGTATAATATTCAAATATCCGTGTATCAGGATTATAATCTACAGTAATAAGCTGAATAAAGGCTGTTAAGGCTACCAAAAACACAGCAGCACTTAGCATCTTTCTTCCAGCCACAGGGTTACCATAATTTGATATGTAAAATGCTGTACCAAAAAACAAAATAAATGGTAGAGCATATGACACTAAACCAATCATACCAAACAAAAATCCACTGACATATTTGCCTACAATGCCACTCAAATCAAAATAACTCAATAAAATAAGTATAGAAATAACCATGGCAATAATAAGTATAATCTCATCCTGTATCGCTCCGCTTTGCTTTGCTGCTTCATCGCGTTTCTTCTGAGTATTATATGTCCTTTTATTACCAGAGTTAGTCGTACTCTTTCTATTTGTATTCTTTCTACTAATGCTCTTGCCACTAGTATTTTTCTTGGAAGCCATGTGTCGTCCCCCTTTTCAAGTACACTCCAGCCTACTTACCTGCCAACTTCCTATTCAAGGACTTAGATAAGATATCTTAGGAAATCCTGTGCATCTGCCGGAGCCTATATCATCAGTGGGGGATTGATACCCACTAGAGATAGAATTTGTCTTACCCACCGCTATTAGGCAGGGTCATCCCCATTGATGATATACAGTGTTGATCTTCCACATTTTATTATACCTTTTAGGTAAATGTTATGCAAGTGCAAGTAGCTAAGTTGTTTTGCTTCATTTGTTATTCTTGATGTCACTAATAATCTTCCCAGGAGTATAATCTGCATTCAGATAATCGCTCATATCAGTGGTATTAATTTTTTGCACTACATAATTATCACCGTCTCTGCGAGCCACTACTCTTCCGTGCTTTATAAATACTTCCTTGTATTCAGGCTCAGCTTGATTCTTTGCCTCTTGCCCCTTAGCCCTTTGGTCAACATAGATTCTTTCCAAGGGTACAACAGTATACAACATATAACTACCCTCTTTCTATTGTTCATTACTATTTGCATCAATCATTTCATTAATTTTAGCCAAAGCCTCCTTGATTCCACCAACCTCATCAATGATCTTAAGCTTTACAGTCTCATCACCTACAAGAATGGACCCTACATCCTTGGCAAGTTGATTAGTATCAAGCATCAAATTCTTAAATTCAGAATATGTGATCCCCGAATGATTTACAACAAATTTTATTATTCGGTCCTGAATCTTCTCAAAATATTCAAAGGTCTGAGTTACCCCAATTACTGTCCCATTCATCCTAACCGGATGAATTATCATAGTTGCAGTAGGAACAATAAAGCTATAATCAGCTGAAACAGCTAAGGGAACTCCAATAGAATGACTTCCCCCTAATACAAGGGATACTGTAGGCTTACTCAAGGACGCTATCATCTCAGCTATAGCCAGCCCAGCCTCCACATCGCCTCCGACAGTGTTAATAAGTATAAGGAGCCCATCGATCTCTCTACTGTCTTCAATAGCTGCAAGCTGAGGAAGAACATGCTCATATTTTGTGGTTTTATTGTGCTGCGGAAGACATTCATGACCCTCTATCTCTCCGATTACTGATAACAGATGAATCTTATGCTCCTTCTTATTGTTATCAAGGATAGTCTGACCATATTCGCTGATTTTTTTATCCTTTAGGTCTTCATTTTCCTGCTTAACCTTTTCTTTCTCTTGCTCATCCATATCAGACTTCTTATCCTGATTATTTTGATTATTATTACTTTGATTATTATTGTTTTGATCCTGATTATTCTCTTCCTTCTTGTCCCTATAAGCTTCCTCGGTGCTAGGATTTGTATCACCGGCCTCTACACTATTTGTATCTCCCATATATTTAAGACTTTGCATAGGTCGCTCCTTCATCATAAATTTTTGCATACTTCCATATTATTATGCGGAAAATGCCTTGATTTATACTCTTGGATAACTATGCAAATCCAAATTATGTTATCTACTAGATCATTTCTTTATTCTCAAGCTCCAGAACAAAATTTCTTTTGATCATAAGAAAATATTTCAATTCATTTAAAATCTGAAAGAGAACAGCCCTATATTCAAATTCCTCTCTAGATACAGGCAACTTGTCCTGCTTGTAGTGTATAGTCAACTTCCTAAGATCCTCCAACAGGCCTTTCACATTATTCATCTCATGAAAACCCTCTGAGGTTCTTTCTAGGAAGCCTGCTAATGGTATAGACTGCTTAAGCAATACCGGAATATCCATAATATTACGACTGATAACCTTTAACACCTCTATCTGATGCTTTCTCATCTCCAAATATGATATAAGATATCTAGTATTAGAAAGCAACGTATTACCAGCGTCCTCATATGCCTTTTGAATTAATTCCTCTATCAGGGTGTCTATATCTCTAAAATCTATCACAACAGAATCTGTGTTATTTTCTGCCTCATTATCTAATAAATTCGAATGGGCATTTTCATTAAAATTATCTCTATCATAAGATCCTTCCTGAAGCAGGCAGGCCTTCTTATCCTTAAGGGCCAGGGCCATGGTTTTAAGAATCTTCCTCATTTCATCTTCAAGCATATGCTGCTTTAGGCGAATCATTTTCTTATAATTTGGCATAATTAAATTTAAAATAATACCAATACCCATTCCAATTCCTAGAATCATGGCTTCGTTTACGAACATCTGCCAATCAACCCGTTGCTCTATAAGAAAATGTGTCATAAGTACCGCATTCATAGATATGCCATCCTTTAGATTGAAGAGATAGCTCAGTCCCACGAAAACCAATACAAAGCAGCCAAATACCCAGGGATTATAACCAAAGGCGCTAAACATTATATAGGATATGACCACTGCCATGAGAAATGATATAATTCTCTTTGAGGCAACAAGCAAGGTCTCCTTCTTGGTATTTTGTACTGTAAGCAAGGTAATAATACCCGCCGAAGGGCTATACATAAGCCCCAAGGTCTCGGCAACAATAATTGCAACTGCCGAACCAATTCCCACCTTTAAAACAAATAATGGATTAATTTTATTTAATTTTATCTTTGATAAATTCATATTCCTTATACGATACACCTCCAAGCCTATGATAAGATTAATATAACATATAATCATAGACAATATCTACATATCATTTGTGTCATGCTATAAACTTGCAATCAAGACTTTGCCAAAAGCTATTAAGGATATGATAAGTTCATTAGCCGTAAGTGAACATCCCAATTCGAACAAAGTTCGCAATGCAGATAGTTTATATATCATAGGATCAAGATCTTTATAGTTCACAAGAACAAGTTTTTCCTATGAAAGGAAATAAATAAGGCGGTCAAGCCACCATCTCTTATCAACCACAAACAGATGCTAGCCTTAACCACCTTTAGTTTCTTATAATTAATTTCCTATATGCTTTTAAATGCTTGTTCGATGTCCTCTATGATATCATCTACATTTTCTATTCCAATAGACATACGTATCATATCAGAGGTTATACCACACTCAATCAGTTGTTGATCCGTAAGCTGTCTATGGGTAGTGCTGGCTGGATGAAGCACACTGGTCCTAACATCTGCTACATGAACCACTATAGCAGCCAACTTTAGGCTGTCCATGAACTTTGTTGCTGCCTCTCTGCCTCCCTCAATCCCAAAGGAAATAACTCCACAGGTCCCCTTAGGCATATATTTCTTGGCTAAGTCATAATACTTATTACTCTTTAGCCCTGGATAGTTAACCCAAGCAACCTGACTATGGTTCTCTAAATATTCAGCAACCTGTATAGCATTATTACAATGGCGTTCCATTCTTAAATGCATTGTCTCAAGACCAAGATTAAGCAAAAAAGCATTATTGGGAGCCGGTGCCATTCCCATATCTCTCATTAATTGAACTCTTGCCTTAGTTATAAAAGCGGCCTTACCGCAATCTCTAGTATAAATCATTCCATGATAGGAAGCATCCGGTGTAGATAAGCCTGGGAACTTTCCATTATCCCAGTTAAAATTACCGCTATCTATAATCACCCCACCAAGGGCTACAGCATGTCCATCCATATATTTTGAGGTTGAATGAATTACAATATCAGCCCCATATTCTATAGGCCTACAATTAATAGGTGTTGCAAATGTATTATCTATAAATAAGGGCAGATCATTCGAATGTGCTAAATTGGCCAGCTTCTCAATATCAGCTATCACCAAGGAGGGATTGGCAATTGACTCTGCAAATACCAACTTGGTATTGCTCCTTATCTCCTTTTGAAGTTCCTCTATAGATGCATCAGGATCCACAAATGTACATTCTATACCCATTCTAGCCAAGGTTACAGCAAAAAGGTTTACAGTTCCCCCGTAAATTGTACTGGCAGCTATCATATGGTCGCCTGAACTACAAATGTTAAGTATTGCTACCATACTGGCAGCCTGACCTGAAGAAGTACACATAGCCGCTATGCCACCCTCTAATTCGGCAATCTTTCTTTCTACACTGTCAACTGTAGGATTGGCCAGTCTGGTATAAAAGAACCCTTCTTCCTGCAAGTCAAAGAGCTTACCAACATGCTCACTTGAATCATATTTATAGGTCGTACTCTGATAAATCGGAAGCACTCTTGCCTCTCCGTTTTTAGGCTGATATCCCGCTTGAATACATTTTGTATCGATATGATATTTACTCATATTTTTCATCCCCGTTCCTCTTTTATTATTTGTCATCATATATTGAATAATTATTCTTGTCAAGAGAAAAACAAGGAGACAGGGGGACGCGAAACAGGAGGACCCTTCTCCTATCTTGGAGAACGGTCCCCCTGTCCTGTCCCTGTCCTATCTAACTATGCCTTTTGTAGGCCCTTTTGCATTTTAAATGATGTTTTTTTCTTTGAAACTGTTACTTTAGCCTTCCTCTTGCACCCAACATCCTTAGCCACAGCAAAATCATTATCATCTATATCACATTTCTTTATACTGAGATCTTTGTTAAGATGAAAGCATTTGCCATTCTCATCCATCAACTTGATAGTTTCAGTTTTGCTATCCTTATTATGCTTCTTATATACCAAACCGTTCCTTTTGCCGGCTTCCTTAAGTGCTCTTATACTTTTTGACTTACCACTATCTATCATTCTACTAATCATCTCCTATCTATTGAAACCAATTCTTTGCTTGATATTATACTTGAATCAAATACGCATAATTGGCTTTCAATATAAGATATGTTAAAGGTTTCAAAAAATTTACCATAATCTTTGGGCATATAGGGTTGGGTTGGAAGATAAAAGGTACCAATAATTAGTTTATAATTATACTTAATATTCAAGTAATCACAATATGTACATCGCAAGGTTTTCGTGTCAATTATCTCATCATTTGTAGATGTAAGTTCACCTTGAAATAATAAGGGTAGGAACTCATTTCTATATATATCGACAAATTTAGTATAATCCTTTAAACGCCGTAAATCAAGTATATTATCATTTTTTGCTCTTATTTTACATTTTATTATAGCTGCATTTATGATATTTACGCCAAACTTATTAGTAGGATTCGTAGTCCACCACTTGGCCAAGGAATAATCCATATAAAAATACACTCCATTTCCAAGCCAATGTTGCTTATTCGGTTTACATATGAATCCTGACTTTATTATACTATCTACATTGCGAATATCAGTTCCATGAAAAGCCTCTAATATAATATAAGTATCCATATTCAGCCTCTTATTCATAATATTATACGTAAGTCTATAAGGAATGTTAATATATTCATATAATTGGTATTATATTACATTCTAAGACTTTTGTAAATATTAAAATAAAAAAAGGGTGATAATAAAAAGAAAGGTATCTATAGAGACCTTTTTGAAATATCAAATTAATAAAATAGGACAGGAGAAATGTCCCCCTGTCCTGCTTATACCTTATTTATCTTTTTCTACAACTTCAATCTTTCTTATCTCTTTGGTTCTGATTTCTTTGCAGATCTCATCGATAAAGGTATTAAGTGGCTTTTGTCCCTCATCACCGAGATAACGACTTCTAACAGATACCACGCCTTCCTCTTCTTCCTTCTGTCCAACAACCAGCATATAAGGTATGCGATCTAGTCTGGCTTCTCTTATCTTATAACCGATTTTTTCAGCTCTTTCATCTACAGTTACAAGTACATCATTTTTCTGAAGCTCATCCTTAACCTTCTTAGCATAGTCATGGTATTTCTCAGAGATAGGAAGGATTCTAACCTGCTCAGGGCATAGCCATGTAGGGAACATGCCAGCATATTTTTCTATAAGCCAGGCCAAAGTTCTCTCATAGCAGCCGATACTAGTTCTATGAATAATATATGGACGCTTCTTTTCACCACCGGCATCTACATATGACATATCAAAACGCTCAGCCAAGACAAAATCCAACTGCAGGGTAATCATAGTATCCTCTTTGCCGTATACATTCTTGGCCTGAATATCAAGCTTAGGCCCGTAAAATGCTGCTTCTCCTTCAGCCTCAGTAAATGGTACGCCATTTTTAATAAGCATTTCACGCATTTTACTCTGCATATTCTCCCAGTCATCCTCATTACCGAGATACTTTTTCTTATTATTTGGATCCCATTTTGATAGACGGTAGGTAACATCCCCGTCTAGTCCTAGAGTCTTGAGGCAGTATATGGCAAGGTCCAGACAGCCTGCAAATTCCTCTTCCACCTGTTCAGGGGTAACGATAAGATGACCTTCAGATATGGTGAACTGTCTAACCCTAGTAAGTCCATGCATCTCACCAGAATCCTCATTTCTAAATAATACAGAGGTCTCACCATAACGGCAGGGAAGATCTCGGTAGCTCTTCTGACTTTGCTTATATACATAATACTGGAAGGGGCAGGTCATAGGACGAAGGGCAAATACCTCAGAGTCATCATCCTCCTCATCCCCCAGTACAAACATACCTTCCTTATATTTCTGCCAATGATCAGATATAATATAGAGATCCTTCTTAGCCATAAAAGGAGTCTTGGTCCTCATATAGCCTCTGCGCTCCTCTTCATCCTCAATCCAGCGCTGCATGGTCTGTATAATCTTAGCACCCTTTGGCATAAGAAGAGGAAGTCCCTGACCGATAACATCAACCGTAGTAAATAACTCCATCTCACGGCCTAGCTTATTGTGATCACGTTTCTTAATATCCTCAAGATGCTCAAGATGCGCTTGTAAATCAGCCTTCTTGGTGTAGGCAGTTCCATACACTCTGGTAAGCATTTTATTCTTCTCAGAACCTCTCCAGTAAGCTCCGGATGAGGAAATGAGCTTAATAGCCTTAATGTTCTTGGTAGTCATCAGATGAGGTCCTGCGCATAAATCCACGAAATCTCCCATTTGATAAAATGAAATCTCTTCATCCTCAGGTAGCTCCTCAATAAGCTCAATCTTATAAGGCTCATCCTTCTCCTTCATAAGTGCAATAGCCTCAGCTCTAGGAAGACTAAATCTTGTGAGCTCTGCACCCTCCTTGATTATTTTCTTCATTTCCTTCTCTAGCTCGTCAAGGATAGTCCTATCAAAAGGAGCTATATCAAAATCATAATAGAAGCCGTTCTCAATGGAAGGCCCAATTGCAAGCTTTGCCTCAGGATAAAGTCTTTTTACAGCCTGAGCCAATACATGTGAAGCAGTATGACGATATGCCGCCTTACCAGCCTCGCTATCAAAGGTTAAAATATTCAACTCACAATCTCTATCAACTATAGTTCGAAGGTCTACCACCTCGCCATCAAGCTCTGCCACACAGGCCACTCTAGCAAGACCTTCACTAATATCTCTTGCTATCTCATAAACTGACATTTCGCTCTGATATTCCTTCACAGAGCCATCCTTTAGGGTAATTTTCATAAAAGTTATACTCCTTTCTATTTTTGTACCGGGTACGGTACCGGGTACATTTTCGCTTTGTACCGGGTACCAATTTGCTCTGTACCGGGTACAGAATTAATACATTAAAAAACTCGCCTCTTTCGATTTATTTCCTAAATCGAAAGGGACGAGCATAGATCTATGTCGCGGTTCCACCCTTGTTGGTGCATAAACACCCACTTAATTAGATTATAACGGAATCACCGGACCGGATTAGGGCCACTCCGAGGTAGTCTTCCTATG
>JAAYPG010000186.1 GCA_012519905.1 Clostridiales bacterium
AATTATCATCTATATGCTCTTGTTCAAATGGCATACAGCGGGATGTTGCACCGGTCTTTTCTTTGATTTCCATTTCACATGCTTCATCCATACACCACATAGCCTTAATAAAGCCTGGCTTTTCCTTAATGGTTTGTTCAAACTCCTCCATATTCTTCGCTGTATAGGTATGGGCCTCGCGATGGGCTCTTGCCCTTTCTAGCATATCTGCCTGCATGGTTTCAAGAACCTCAGCTACCTTACTTTCTATCTGGTCTAAGCTAACAAAAATCTTCTCCCTTGTATCTCTTCTTACGATAACAGCCTGGTTTTTCTCTATATCCTTAGGACCTATTTCGATTCTTAAGGGTATTCCACGCATTTCCTGCTCACTGAATTTCCAGCCAGGACTCTTATCAGAATCATCTACCTTAACCTTATATGCCTTTAGTTTATCCTTAAGTTCATAGGCCTTATCAAGAACACCCTCTTTATTTTGTGCTATGGGTATTATCATTGCTTGGATTGGAGCAATTCTAGGAGGTAGGACTAAGCCACTGTTATCACCATGAACCATTATAATAGCACCTATAATTCTTGTTGATACACCCCAAGAGGTCTGATGTACATATTGTAGCTTGTTGTTCTTGTCTGTGTATTGTATGTCAAAAGCTCTGGCAAAGCCATCGCCAAAATCATGACTTGTTCCAGATTGCAGTGCTTTACCATCATGCATCATAGCTTCTATGGTGAAGGTTGCTTCTGCTCCAGCGAATTTCTCCTTGTCAGATTTTCTTCCCTTTATCATAGGTATAGCAAGTACATTTTCACAAAAATCTGCATACACATTAAGCATCTGAATGGTTCTCTCATTTGCCTCTTCTTTTGTGGCATGGGCTGTATGCCCCTCCTGCCAAAGGAACTCTGTTGACCTTAGGAATGGCCTTGTGGTTTTTTCCCATCTAACCACAGAACACCATTGATTATATAATTTAGGTAGGTCACGATATGACTGAATTATATTTGAATAAAATTCGCAAAACAAGGTCTCAGATGTTGGTCGTACACATAGTCTATCCTGAAGCTTCTCGTCTCCACCATGGGTAACCCAGGCAACCTCGGGAGCAAATCCCTCTACATGATCCTTCTCCTTTTGAAGAAGACTTTCCGGAATAAATAAAGGCATATATACATTCTCCACTCCGGTCTTCTTAAAGTCTGCATCCAGCTGTCTCTGAATATTCTCCCATAGAGCATAGCCATATGGTCTTATAATCATACATCCTTTTACACTGGAATACTCGATAAGCTCGGCCTTCTTAACAACATCCGTATACCACTGGGCAAAATCATCTTCCATTGAAGTAATTTCTTCAACTAATTTCTTATCCTGTGCCATTTTATCTCTCCTTCATATTCAATCCCTCATATCAGAGGGTTCTTTTTTCAATTACACAAAAAAAGTCCTTCTTCCCAACAAGGGACCGAAAGACTCGGCGTTACCACCCTAATTAGCATATAAGCATTATGCTTAGTTGCTCTCTCTTTACCGTTAACGCCGGTAATACGTTGTATTTATGGATACTATCCTTCATACAAGGCTCCAAGGGCCGGTTCAAAAGCCACTACATAAGAAGCTTGCACCTATGCTTCTCTCTCTGAAATGCGTATGCCTTCTACTATTCCTTTTCAACGCCATTTATTGTAGATATTTTATTCTAGATCTGCTCCTTTGTCAAGTCTATATGAATTCATATCCCTATCATCCTTGTCATTAATCCCCCTAAAAATTGTTATAATTATTATGAGACCAATTGGTCCAAGTATAAAGCCAACTATACCAAAAAGCTTAAGTCCTATATACATAGATATTAATGTATATAAAGGCTTGATACCTATTCTATTGCCAATTAGCTTAGGTTCTGCCACCTCACGTACTATCTGGCAGATTAGATAGACTGTTATTAGGACAGCAGCTGCAAATATATTACCATTTATGAGCATAATTACGCTCCATGGTATCAAGACCATACCACTTCCTATAAGAGGCAAGGCATCTAAAACAGCGATTAATACACCTAGTAAAAGTGCATATTCATTTCCTATTAATACGAACCCCGTAACACAGCAAATTGCCACTAAAACCATTATCAAGAGCTGCGCCCTCAGATATGCTATTCCTGCATCCGCCAGGCTTACGGTAACCTTATTAATATCCTTATACAGATAAGAATTTTCGTATTTTCTTCTGAGCTCTGGTATCTCCTTAATAATTAAAACCGAGGATATAAGTATTATTAGGATAACGCCTACAAAACCTATCATATAAATTGTTAGGCTTAATGTTCTTGTAGTCATGCCAGGGATTATCTCTACTTTAACCTTATCTACCATCTTCATAATGT
>JAAYPG010000187.1 GCA_012519905.1 Clostridiales bacterium
AAAAAATTTTTGACCAGGCCTATAGAGACCTATAGTAAGGGTGAGATTAAAAAGCTGGAGATGGCAAGGGCTTTATCTATGCCAAACAATATATTGTTTCTGGATGAGCCACTTAATTATATGGATCTATATTTTCGTAGGCAGCTTGAGGAGGCGCTCCTCCGTTATAAGCCGACAGTGGTCTTTGTAGAGCATGATGAACGGTTTGGAGAAATGATCGCTAACAGAGTAATTGACTTATAAAAAATATATTCTTATATTAAAATCAGTGATTATTGGTAACAACCAAAAAGCTGGTTTTAATTGTTTTATTTAACCTTTTAATATATAATATAAATATCTATAATAAATCAATCTTTTATGAGATGAAACTCATTAACTTCTTACTATAACTTACATTCGCATAATTCAAAGCATTATTTATTTGTCTAATCCTAATACCCTAAAGCAAAAGAAACATATAAAACACTTGTGGAAGAGTAGTCCAATAAAAGAAGTTGGAATATTCATTTGTTGTAGTCATTAATTTTATATTAAGAAGGGGGTCATGCAATGGAAGGAAGGTCAATCAAGATTTTCGCTCCTGCGAGCAAGAAGGTTTCACTAAAGGTGATACCGGGACATTTTGCTACATCACATTCTCATATTAACCTTTATATTAATTTAACGTCAACTAAGTCACGTTTAAGTGAGGCTGCAGAAGCTGCCCGTGTCATGTCCATGCAATATGTGAACAATGTAGTAATTGATACAATTGTATGCTTGGATAATTGTGAGGTTATTGGTGGCTTCTTGGCTCAGGAGCTTACCGCAGCGGGTATACGCTCAATGAATATGCATAAAACTATGTATATAATTTCTCCTGAATATAATACAAACGGTCAGATGATATTCAGAGATTGTAATCAAGGGGCAATATTTAATAAAAAGGTTCTCCTTCTGGTTGCATCTGTAACAACAGGCGACACTATAAGAAGAAGCTTGGAGTGTATTAAGTATTATGGCGGAGATGTAAATGGAATCAGTGCAATCTTTTCTGCTGTAGACGATGTAGAAGGCATGAAGGTTAATTCTATATTTAGAAAAAAAGATCTGCCTGACTATCAAAGTTATATTATTAATGAATGCCCCCTATGTAAGAATGGGCAAAAGCTGGATGCTATAGTAAACGGATATGGCTATATGAGGCTGTAGGAGTTATTATTAGTTTAGTGAAATTTCAATGTACTACCACTAAATCCCCCTGCATACAATGTAACAACAACGATATTAAGGGGGAAGCGTTCTTATCGGCTGGGTGGGAACGCAGACACTATGAAGGGCTATATAGAGGAACGGGCGGTTGAAATCGCTAATTATATTATCGAGAATAATGCGACTGTGAGGCAGACGGCAAAGCAATTCGGTATATCGAAGTCGACCGTACATAAGGACGTGACAGAACGTCTTACTCAAATTAATCCATCATTGGCCAACAGGGCAAGAGTAGTACTAGACCTAAATAAGTCTGAACGTCATATCCGGGGTGGTATGGCTACAAAGGAGAAATATCTTCAGAAATCTAAATACAACTAGAAATAATTTATCATACATGGTGTCAGGTGCTTTTAGTACCTGACACCATGTTTTGTCTGATGGGTTTTGCGACCATTAATACTGCATACACCATAATATGTCACACATTGACAGGGGAGTAAAAAAATGGTACAAGTAAATATATGGGAAGTATACATTTAGAAAGTAGATAGTTGACAAGGGGTTGATTAGAATGAAAAAAATAACATCTATCTTATTAATAATAATAATATCATTATCTGCCTGTTCATCATCTAAATCGGTTAATGATAGGGATACTGTATTAAGTCAAGTATTGAAAGACAGGGAATCAAGTGCTGATACTAAAAGTATCTCGAATACTGAAAAAATCAACTCTGGAGCAGATAGTGATTCATCAAATGAAGATGACAATACGGTGCCATCCTCGTGGTTTGAATTAGAACAGCTTGGACCTATTGGATATGTGCGTAGAAGTTATGGTGAAGTAAAAGAACAGTATCCGGATAAAACTATATTGACTGTAGCTGGAGTTTTTCCATCTGATTTTATCACAGATAGTATAAATGAATATTTGACCCAGAACGGAACTGAGTATGTGGTTTTTTTTACTGAGCTTACGATGGAGAATTCTAAAGTATTTGAAAATATAGATGAACTTAATAGTAAACAGTATGAAGAGAAAAAGCAAGCGGTTAACAATCTTATAGATACAGTTGATATTATACCTATGGGCAGAAAGATGTATTATGAATTTGCAAGAGAAGGGCGTTTTGAACCTTGGAGTAGCTATTTGTCTACAGAGGAAGGTATGAAGTTGTATATGTCCTTACCAGAAAATAATTGGAAAACCTGTATTATGGATGATGAAATATATGGCATCAACGGTAGAGCTGATTTGGTGTTTGGACCACCCTCCTACATAATTAACAAGGAAATTATGGATAAGTATAACCTTATGGAAGAGGATTTAAATAAACCTATTTACGAGCTTGAAGCTATCTTGAAAATGGTGGCTGAAGGGGAAAAAGCAAATCCTGATTTCAAACCACTAGCAATAGATTACGCTGAATGGTTTAATGTATTTGATAATTCTGTCTATCTTAACTCTAAATCTGTCGCTTTATATAATGACACGACTAAAAAAGCAGGGTCAGTACTAGACGAGCTGGAAAACCTACGCTGGCTTAAAACATTGTGTCAATATGCAAACCAAGGTCTCATTGATAAAACAAGCAAACGTCTAAATAACTTTTTTTTAAAAGTTAATATTCGTTCATCACTTCCGTACATGATTCCAGATTACATGTTCTTATATAATAAAGATGGTGAGCTTTCAGGTGCAGATGATGTGACAGAGATTGTACTTGATAAATATTATGACGGGTGTCTATGTTGGATAGGCTTAACATCAATTTATGCTAATTGTATCCCGGTATCCTCCAAGTATAAGGACGATGCGTTTGATTTTATAATGAGGCTCTATACCGATTCTTATTTAACCAATCTACTAACCTATGGGCTCGAGAATAAAACCTATATTATAAAGGAAGGGAAGGTTGATTGGCCGGATATATATTATCCAGAGTATGGTAACACTTATATTTCATATTCTCGTAGTTATGAATATGCTGATAAGAAAGAGCGTTACTGGAAGCTGAATGAAGAACTAGCTTATGTCTATTACGATTTTATATTTGATCCTACTAATGTAAAGGATGAGTTAGAAAAGACTA
>JAAYPG010000027.1 GCA_012519905.1 Clostridiales bacterium
AGACTAGAAGAAAACGGATCCAATCTATCTGGGGGACAGAGACAAAGGCTTGCTATCGCAAGGGCGATACTTAAGAAGCCAGATATTCTAATATTAGATGAGGCAACAAGTAACTTGGATTCAATAACAGAAAGAGCAATTCAGGAGACTATTGATGAGTATGCAAAGGATATGTCAATAATAATTATAGCCCATAGATTAAGCACGATTAAGAGATGTGACATGATATACGTGATGGAAAAGGGAAAGATAGTTGAGGCGGGGAGTCATGATCAGCTGCTTGGGTTTGATGGGATGTATGCGAGGTTGTGGGGGCAGCAGCTGTAATGAAAGGTAATGTATAAATTCTATTAATATTAAGGTACATATATTGCATGGGGTGCACACTTTGTGATGGATTGTATCTAAATATAATTTAGCAAATCTTCTTGGTATTATAAACGAATAATTTTCAACAACATCACTTATTACTTAATATAGTACCTAGGAGTTCTAAAGGAGGTGAAGTTATGGCATATTCAATGGGTTTATTTGAACTTAATGATACGGAGATGCTAGACATTGATGGTGGTATATGGAAAGCGTGTCTACTCACATTAGGTTGTGTAGCAGTAGCCTTTGCAGCTCCATTGGCTGGTGCGGCTCTAGTAGCAGGAGCCGTCTCAGCAGCAGGAGCAATCTCAGCTGGAGCAGGAATGGCAGGAGGTGGAATGTTACTTATTGGAGTATACGGTTTTAATTAAAAATCTACAGAATGGAGGTGTTATTATGACAGAAGCTTTAGCTTTCCAGTCACTTAGTTATGATGAATTGTTTTATATTGATGGTGGTAGCCTTAAGGATATATTTATTACAGGCGGTAAAATATTATGTACAGTGGGAGTTATTGCTGGAGCGGCAGCAGCATCTGCTGGTACAGGATGCCTTGGAACAGCTTTAGCAGTTGCAGGTGCTATCGTTGCAATTGCAGTTATATGGGCAATTTAATTAATATATCCAAAACATATAAACATTTTTGAAACATATTTTTAATTATCAATAAACTATTAACTAAATTAGTGGATGCGCATAGTTGAGAGTTTTTAATCTTGACTATAACGCTTCCACTAAAAAATAAAATTAAGAGGTTGAATAATGAAAAAAAGAAAACATGTAAGGTATATATTCCCAATAATTATATTGTTAACAATTTGTAGTGTATGGATATTGTTCAATGATTCTAAATTAAGTATCTTTCAAAAAACTATATATGTATGTTTAAATCTTACTTATTTATTCTTGATAGCTGAATACATTGAAATGATTATATTTAGTAATATTTTAATAAGTAAGTTTGAATTTAAATTGTATTTTCCCTTTATGAAGTATTATCAAATATATAATATTGTGCTACCTATAATCTCTATTCTTATATATGTTTTAGCGTGGGTTTTTTACTTATCTGAATCTGGATCTGATATAAAAATTTTCGGAATATTGATACTTATAAGTGAATCATTTTTATCTTACTCCTTTTTTGGTAGGAACAGAATGGTCTTTGCAAATAAAAACACAATTGCTACATTTAACTGTTTAATATCTTATGATTCAATAAGCACTTATGACCTAAAAACAATTAAAAGAATGGGGGTAACCATAAATGAAGTAACAGTAAAATTATATAATGGAGATGTAATTATATTTAATATTATCAACAAATACTTGGATGAGCTAATTGAAAATTTATCAAAATAATATATTAATATTAGAATACTAAGAAAGGGATTTATATGATTATTTTATTAAACCAAAGCCTTGAAGTAAACAACCTTGTAAGCCGGTCAGATAAATTTTTTACAGATGAATTTCAGAAAGTTATTCAGGATATCATCATGAAATATAAAGATTTTGGAGATACCACTAATGAATGCTTGATAACAACAACTAAAACGATGAAGATAGTGGAAGGAAAACAAATTCTAGATGTGGAAGTGCTTGTACCAATTTCATATCGTATTCCAGTGGAAAACCCATATGTTTTTAAGGAAAAGATTAGAATTACAAATGCACTATATGCTAAGGTTGAACATATAGAAAAGCTTAATGAAGCTATGAATGAAGTAAATGGTTATATAATATCTAATAGATTACAGCCTGTTACATCTGCTTACATAGTTCAGACAAAACAAGATGATAAACTGATAGCAGAGATATATATCGGAATAAATTCCAATATACTGTAATGTAAAACTTAATTATATATTTAGGTATAGCAATGAAAAACTTGCTTATGAGGTTTTGTTGAGAATATCAAGTATTAAGTAGAAATATTAATTTTTTACAGTTGCTCATTCCATTTTTATTATAACTATAAATAAAAGAATAGAAGTAAAATTTAAGCAGGAGAACCATAATGAAACCAATACTAATGAATATAAACGAAATGTCTGATAGTCGTGAGGTGTATGAATCCAAACCAAATCCGATATTTGCAATATTTATATATTCCTTCCTAGGCATAATAGTGGTTGCTCTTATTTGGTCATATTTCGGTAGGATAGATATAGTTGTAAAATCGGAGGGAATATTACGGCCGAACAGCCAGGTGGCAACAATTCTTAATACCTACGGTGGCACATTAGATAAAGTATTCATTAATGATGGTTCATTGGTGAACGAGGGAGACATTCTATACATAATAGAGCATGACAATCTACTTACTGAACTGGATTATTATAATGAGTACCTGATAGATACTGATAATACTTTAGCAATGCTTAACAAATATAAGAACTCTGTCGAGGATGGAGTTAATTACTTTACTGAAATACCAGCAGAGGAGGAGTATTTTATTAAAGCAAAATCCTATCTGGTAAATTATAAATTGGCTGAGAAGGATATTAATTATACTAGCATGGAACGCAATATTAACCTGACATCTATTAACGAACAGATAGTTAATCTTAATAATGACCTTAATTGTGTAAAGAAATTAAAAGCTTCTATAAACTTAGCTAAAAACCAGTTCACTTCTTCGAGCGACGAAACGAATTATTATAATAAATACTTAAAGTACCTAAGTGATTACGAAACCTTGAATCAGAAATATGCAAATGCTAGAGCGGAGATTAATAGTTCCATTACTGAGCAGGGATTAGTTAACTCCTTAGAGTATTATAATAATGCTCTTGAGGGACTGAACATGCTTAAATTCAGTATAGAACAAGGAAAGAGTTTCTTTGATATAGAGACCTCTTATAGCCTTCAGTATGAGGAGTATATTAATAAGCTTGCAGATTTAACTAGTTCTTTTGAGCAGGCAAAGGAGAACTATGATGTTAACAAAGCATTGGAGGGTTTGGCTGTTTCAAAGTGGGATGTACAGCAATCAAAGCTAATAATGGAAGAATCTGAACGGGCAATTGAAACCTATAAAGCAAGCTTTATGAACAGCCTAACTGCAAGCATTAATGAAGCTGAAAAGAATATAGAGGATATCAAACTAAATAAGGAGAACACCACCAGTAAAGAGGCTTTACTTGAGAGAAACCAAATTGAACGAATAACCGCCTTAGACAATTTTAAACTACAGTATATCGTAGAGCTTGATAACACTATAAAGACTTTAGAAGACAATATCACAAAGCTTGAAGCAAACAAGCAAACCTTAGAGATTCTAGGTGAAAAGACTTTTATGGATGATGAGGGGACAGAGGCCAGTCTCTCACAATATAAAAATAATGAATTAGCCACAATAATAAATAGCATTAATTCATATGAAAATAAGAAGAAAGAATTAGAAGCGAATATAGAGAAAATTAACTTTCAGATTGAAAGTGCCATAGTAAAGGCAACCATGTCAGGTACTGTTAATAGTAATATTGAATTGGTTGAGGGTAACATCCTGCAAAGCGGAATCGAAGTAATGAGTATCATACCAGAGGATGATAGCAGTTATAAGGTCAATATATATGTAAACAATGCAGACATAGGTAAATTAAAGGAGAACATGCAGGTTAAGTTCAATGTCTATGCTCTACCTAACAGTGAATATGGTTATCTGACTGGGACCATTGATAATATTTCAAAGGATTTGAAGGTAGACAATAGTTCGGGATCAGCTTATTACCTTGTAGAGGCTAGACTCGATAATAATAAGTTAAGAAATTCTAAGGGACAAGAGGGGAACCTTAAGGCAGGAATGGCCTGTCAAGCACAAATGGTTACTGAAAATAAAAGAATATTGCTTTATTTACTTGAAAAGATAAATCTATGGATGGATGAATAAATGGATAGAAAATATGGAAAAAGAAAATTAAAAATTATAGAATATATAATAGAAATTCTTAATAAAACAAGTGTAATAAAGATAGGTATCTCAATATGCTTATGTATAAGTATCATTATGACGTCTTGTATATCTGTGTCAGCCCAGACATATGAATTAGATACATATTATGAAATAGGTGCAGGTAATACTACATACAGTTATGATGATCTACTATCTACTTTTAGAGCTAACAGTATAACCTATAAAAGAAATATGCTCGAATATCAAATCCAAGCATTAAACGGTACTTTAGCTGACGAAAATCATTCAAACATAAATGCGCAGCACGTGGACATTTTGAGTAGATTAGAGGAGCTAGAACAAACCAAGAGAGCCTTGATAGAGTATAAGAAGGCCTTATTGTCACAGGAAGCCCATGTGGTTACAGGATCAGCAATATCATTAGACAATACTAATAAAGACGAAATAACGGAGCTGATTACAGAGATAGACAACCAGATAGTGAATATAGATGCGCAGATATTACAATATAAAAGTACAAAGAGTACAGTTGAAACAAACCTTTCAGAAGCGAGGCTATCAAAAAACATATCTAGCTTTTATTCAAGCTATAAGAGCTTGATTGAACAAGAAGCAAAGAAAAAACTGGAGAATGAATTTCTTAAGCAATGTTATAGCTTAATTATATATCAGGAGCAGTTGAACTATTATAAAGCTTATCATGAATATCTTTCATTGATAAGGAACGTGGATTCAATACGATATCGATATGGTTTAGTGACAAAGATAGTGCTGGATATTGATGAAGTGAATATTCTACATAACGAGAGAGTGATAAATGAAAACACATATTCATATAATGCCAGCATCAATGCTATCGTAAGAGATACAGGAATTATGAATGAGTCAAGAATAAAGCTTCCCTTATTCAGTAATAAAAAATCATACAATTTTGAGATTAAGACATTGGAATTTATCAATAAGAACTCAGGTCATCAGCAAATACTTAACTATATAAGAAGCTATCATGAATATAAGGATTACGCTAAAACCAGTAGTTATACATCCTATCGTCAGAATGAAATGCAAATTGATTACTATAAGCTTCAGAAGCAAGAACTACAAGATAGTATAAGAGCCTATGTAATCAAAGCAATCAATTCTTATGAAAAAGCTATCAAAGCACAAGAGGCATCATGGAAGGAGCTACAGCTCAAGGATAACCAATACAATACTTTAATTACTAAGCATCAATATAAGAGAGCAAGTCAGCTTGAAGTAGCTAAGGGCCTATACGAGAAAGAAGCCGCCAAGTTAGCATATTATCAAAGCTGCTATGAGAGCATAATTTGGCAGGATATACTTGATAATTGTATCTATGGGGCAACACCTTAAGTTCTAGATATCATTATGATAGTTGCTTGCATTTTGATTAATGGTGCATTTTTTAATATACTAAATATCTTTAGTTTTATAGTGTTAGCAATATGCACATTGGGCTATTTTGGCTTCATATATATTAAAAAGCCTTGAAAAAATTAGCTGCAAGGATGGGGAGAGATAAGGGATGAACAATAAAGATGTAATAGTAGTAATATAGGTTTGTACTTACAATAATAAGAAAGCCGAAAGGAACAAAATCATATGAAAAAGATAAAGAAATATTTTTCGATTATCAAACCATTGATTTACTTGTTTCTTTTATTAATTGCTGCCTCAATAAGCCTTCATATAATAAACCTTATAATAAATATAATTTTAGGATTAAATACTGGTGAGTTTGATTTTGGACAGGAGATTATATTTGCCATACCTCATTTAGGTTCATTATTAATTGAGATTACGGTAGCGGCAGTTTATTATATTTGGTATAGAAGGATTAAGAAGAAGGAAGCGTTAACTAAGAAGATAAAAATAACCATAAGGGATATAGGTTTTTTATTATTATGGGGTATGGGAATCATGTTTTTAGAAAATGGCTTAGTGAACATTATGTTTATTGTTCTGGAGGTGTATTTTCCCCAACTTGTTAGTGATTATAGTAATATGATGAGCTTTTTATACGAAGGAAACCTGGTTCTATTAGCAATTAGAGTTGCTATAGTGGCTCCAATTTTTGAGGAACTGGTATGTAGGGGAGTTATACTGAAGAAGGCAAGCTATATAATGCCTTTCTATGTAGCAAACATTACACAAGCTATTTTATTCGCTTTATTACATATGAATTTAATTCAGATTATTTATGCCTTCCCTTTAGGGCTAATATTTGGATATGTTACAAAGAAGTATAGATCATTAATTCCGGCGATTCTTTTACATGCTTTAATCAATGGTTTTAGTGTTCTGAGTGTTGCGTATAACAAAATTACAGAGGAACCAATTGATCTCTCGATATGGTTTATGCTTGTACTTACTATAGTAGGAGGCTTCATATTTGTAGCTGGCTATTTTAAGATAAATCGTAATACATACATAGAAGAAAAGGCAGTTCAGGAGATACAAGTGTGATAACGTAAACTTCTAAATTACACGAGCAAAATATAAAGTAAGGGAGATACACTATCATGAAAATACGCCTAAGGATTATATATTTATTTGCACTCACAGCATTAAGTTCTGATACTATTAAGTCAATTATATTAAGTGAATACAAATGGTACTTTAAGGTGCTAGAGCTAGTGTTTATTTTTTGGTATCTATATGTTTTATCAAAATTATTAATTAAGATAAAAAATTATTACGTGGCTGTACCTAAGGATAGCGCTAGTATTCATCTACAGGTATGGGGTAAATATTATATTGCTATAATTCTATTTACATATATCGGACTATATGTTATCGCAATAAATACACCGGAGGTTGATTTCTTTTTTATCTTGCTAGCTATTATAATTGGTTATGGTGATGATATGTATCAGGTGGTTTATAGGCTAAACGACAGAATATATTATTATAATGAAACATATGATATGTCAAAGGAGATTAAATCATACGACAGATCTGATAATAGTGTTGAGATATATCTTGCTGATGGGGAGAGCTTGTTAATAAACACTAAAGTGAAAACAAAGAAAAACCAACAGATAATCTCAGAATTCTTCGAAGAAGGGTGACAGGAACCCTGTCCCCTTATCAAGAAATACTTGACATTTTGATGTTTTTATAATATCATAAATAAAATTAAAAGCATAAAAACGATGACGGAGAGAGTAGGCATTCTGTAAAAGTTGTAGCGAGCCAGGGATAGTGTAAGCCTGGTATGAGTAACGAATGACTGAAAATCACTCCCTAGTTGCAAGACCCAAAGATAGAAAATGGTTTCTATTCAGTAGGTTAAGCCGGTCTCCACCGTTATATGGATAATGTATGAATGCCCTTAGGCAGTGTATGTGAAACAGGTGGTTAATGATAGCGATGCTCTCATCCTTTTTCGGATGAGGGCTTTTTGTATTAAGGAGGTAAAACCTCTGTTAGCAGTTGTAAAAAATTAAATTTTATAGAGGAGGTTTGACATGTATAACAAGGTGTCAACGGATCTAAACTTTGTTGAGAGAGAGAAGAAGGTCTTGGAGTTCTGGAATGAGAACAAGATATTTGAAAAGACCATAGAAGAGTCAAAGGGTAAAAAGAACTATACCTTCTATGATGGTCCCCCGACCGCCAATGGCACGCCCCATATCGGTCATGTACTTACCCGTGTAGTTAAGGACATCATACCCAGATATCGTACTATGAAGGGTTATAATGTGCTTCGTAAGGCTGGATGGGATACCCATGGACTTCCTGTTGAGTTGGAGGTAGAAAAGCTTCTTGGTATCAGTGGTAAGGACCAGATAGAGGATTATGGTCTTGAGCCCTTCATTAAGAAATGTAAGGAAAGTGTTTGGAAATACAAGGGTATGTGGGAGGAATTCTCTGATGTTGTAGGCTATTGGGTTGATATGGAGGATCCTTATATTACCTATGATAATAACTATATAGAATCTATATGGTGGTCGCTAAAGAAGATATGGGATAAGGATCTATTATATAAGGGCTTTAAGATTGTTCCTTATTGCCCAAGATGTGAGACCCCCTTATCAAGCCATGAGGTTGCCCAAGGTTATAAGGATGTTAAGGAAAAATCCCTAATTGCCAAATTTAAGATTAAGAACAAGGATGATGAATATATTCTAGCATGGACCACGACTCCTTGGACTCTACCTTCTAATGTGGCCCTATGTGTAAATCCTGACGAGACTTATGTGAAGGTCAAGGTTCAGGTTGATGAGAAGGGGAATCTAATCTCTAGTAAAGGCTGTGGATGTAGCCATGAGCATCACGGCAAGAAATCCCACAAGGAGCAGGACAGTGTTCATCACGACCAAACACCTGTAGCGGTAAGAACAGAGAAATACATTTTAGCAGAAGCACTGCTTAATGTAGTAGAAGGGGATTATGAGATCCTAGAAAGCTATAAGGGCAAGGAGCTTGAGCATACAGAGTATGAGCCTCTATTTGATTATGCAGATACAGATAAGAAGGCCTTCTTTGTAACCTGTGACAGCTATGTTACTTTAACAGACGGTACAGGTGTAGTTCATATAGCACCGGCCTTTGGTGAGGATGACTCCAGAATAGGAAGAAACTATGATTTACCCTTCGTTCAGCTGATAGACGGTAAGGGTGAGTTTAAGTCAGAGGCAACTGATCTTGCAGGAATGTTCTGTAAGGATGCTGATGAGCCTATTATGAAGATGCTTCATGGGAAAGGGTTACTATTTAAGGTTCTAAAATTCGAGCATAGCTATCCCTTCTGCTGGAGATGTGATACACCGCTGATTTATTATGCAAGAGAATCCTGGTTCATCAAGATGACTGCAGTCAAGGATGAAATGATAAAGAATAACAATACAATTAACTGGATGCCAGAAAGCATAGGCCAAGGCCGCTTCGGTGACTGGCTCAAGAACTTACAGGATTGGGGTCTATCAAGAGACCGCTACTGGGGAACACCCTTGCCCATCTGGGAGTGTGAGGATGGACATAGACATTGTATTGGAAGTATAGAGGAGCTAAAATCTATGTCGGACAATTGTCCGGATGATATCGAGCTTCATCGTCCATATATCGATGCAGTTACTATCAAATGTCCTGAATGCGCTAAGGAGATGAAGAGGGTTCTGCCTGTAATTGACTGCTGGTATGATTCGGGTTCCATGCCCTTTGCACAGTGGCACTATCCCTTTGAGAATAAGGAGATTTTTGAAGAAAGATTCCCTGCTGATTTTATCAGTGAAGCGGTAGATCAGACAAGAGGTTGGTTCTATTCACTGCTTGCAATCTCAACACTGATATTTGGGGAAACATCCTTTAAGAACTGTATTGTTCTTGGCCATGTACAGGATGAGAATGGTCAGAAGATGTCCAAATCTAAAGGAAATGCAATAGAGCCTATGGATGCTCTAGCGGAGCACGGAGCGGACGCGATTCGTTGGTACTTCTCAGTTAATTCAGCCCTATGGCTTCCTAATCGCTTCCATGCTAATGCTGTAACAGAGGGACAGAGAAAGTTTATGGGTACATTCTGGAACACCTATGCCTTCTATGTACTCTATGCAAATATTGACCAGTTTGACGCCACTAAATATAAGTTGGAATATGATAAGCTACCTGTTATGGATAAGTGGCTCTTATCAAGGCTTAACAGCCTTATAAAGGCAGTAGATGAGAATTTAGATAAGTATAAAATCACAGAATCAGCCAGACTTATGTCTGATTTCGTGGATGAGCTTTCAAACTGGTATGTAAGAAGAAGCAGAGAGCGCTTCTGGGCAAAGGGAATGCCTCAGGACAAGATAAATGCCTATATGACATTATATACAGCCTTGGTTGAGCTGAGTAAGCTTGCAGCTCCTTATGTGCCCTTTATGACTGAGGATATTTATCAAAACCTTGTTGTAAATCTTGATAAAACTGCACCAGAAAGTATACATCTATGCTCTTATCCAAAATACAAGGAAGACTATATCAACAAAGAGTTGGAAGAGAACATGGAGGAGGTCTTGGAGGTAGTTGTTCTAGGCCGTGCCTGCAGAAATACTGCTAACATAAAGAACCGTCAACCAATTGGCAAGATGTATGTGAAGGCAGACAACACTCTTTCAGAGTTCTTTAAGGATATAATTGCAGATGAGCTAAATGTTAAGGAAGTTTTATTTACAGATGATGTGAGAGATTTTACATCCTATAGCTTTAAGCCTCAGCTAAAAACCTTGGGCCCTAAGTTTGGCAAGCAAATAGGTGCCATAAGACAGCTTTTATCTGAGCTAAATGGCAATAAGGCCATGGATGAAATTAATACTACAGGAAAACTGGGTATTACATTAGATGGTTCTACTGTATATATCGAGAAGGAAGACCTTCTTATAGAAGCAGCCCAAGCGGAGGGCTATATATCCGATTCGGACCATGGTATTACAGTGGTCTTGGATATTCAACTAACAGAAGAGCTAATAGAGGAAGGCTTTGTTCGTGAGATTATCAGTAAGCTTCAAACTATGCGGAAGGATGCAAACTTTGAGGTAATGGATCATATCCGTGTGTCCACAGAGGGTAATGATAAGATAAATGCTATAATGGAACGAAATGCCGAGGAGATTAAATCCGAGGTGCTAGCGGATGCTTTAGAATCAGGCAAGGCCCAAGGCTATGTTGCAACATGGAATATAAATGGTGAACAGGTTACCTTTGGTGTAGAAAAGCTTTAACTATTAAATGTAATATGTACCACTGATTTTAAGTGGTGGGAGAATGTCGCTAGCTTAAAAGCGTCTGATATATGCTTAAGCTTCATTTACTTTTCCTATGATTTATAATATAATATACTCGAATAGCGGATTAGTCCTTGTATTTTAATCCGGCTTAACATAAAACAATCTTATTCATTTGGAAAGGTGGGTGTTCCATGAAGCTAATCTATGTAATTGTACGTAATATTGATAGCGGGGATGTTACGGCTGCATTAAATAAAGAGGGATACTATGTGACAAAGTTGGCATCAACAGGAGGCTTTTTAAGGGAAGGTAATACAACATTAATGATTGGAACCGATGAGGAAAAGGTCGATGACGTTATTAATATTGTAAAAAAGGCTTGTGGTCCTAGAAAGCAGATTATTTCCAATCCGGTTGGAAGTGGAGAATATACCTCAATGAATGTAGTTGTAAATGTCGGAGGTGCGACCATATTTGTTATGGATGTTGATCGCTTTGAAAAGATCTAATCGCCCTATATAATCTTAAGGCTATTTATAAGTATTATGGAGGAGAACTAAGTGCATATACTTGGCTCTCCTCTTTTTATGTAATGGGAAAGTATATATATTGTGTGAACTATTGATTTTTGCTTTATTTTTTAGTTCAGATATGTTATAAATGAATGAGTGCAATGTGTAAGCAAATTACACACATAAAAAGATGTTTCGTATGCATAGTCTCTTATACGAAAAGGGAAGGAATAATTAAATGAAGAAAATTGTAGTATGGCTTATATTAAGTATTAGTGTGATGGGTATGCTAGCAGGTTGTAGTAAGAAAAATAATGATGATAATCTTGATAACAATCTGATTAGCCCTACACCAGAAGTAACAGATGATGAAGATGTCCAGGAAGATAATGAGGATAATAATTTAGTTGATGGCGTAGATTTAGAGGATTTTGTGCCTTTAGAAAACCCAGTGGTTAAGGAAGAATATGATTACAAAGACTATATCAAGTTGGGTCAGTATAAAGGTATTGAAGTGAAGGTAGATAAATTAGATGTTACTGAAGAAGATATTGATGTAATTATTCAGATGGATTTGCTTGACAATGGTAGTACACCTGTTGAAGTTACTGATCGAGACGTAAGACTTGGAGATGTTGTTAATATAGATTTTATAGGCTATCATAAGGGAGAGCCTTTTGAAGGTGGAGCTGCAGAGGGATTTGAGTTAACAGTAGGATCCAAAGTATTTATTAGTGGGTTTGAAGAGCAACTTGTTGGTGCTCAGATAGGTAATGAAATTGATGTAAATGTGGTGTTTCCTACTAACTACAACAATACTGATCTGGCAGGTGAGCCGGCTGTATTTAAGGTAAAGGTAAATGGTATCAAGAACTTTGAGCTTACTGAGGATTTTGTAAAGGAAACTATGGGCTTTGAAACTGAAGCTGAATATAGAGATAGTATACGTCAGGAGCTTGTACTTGAGTATGCAGACAGAATGATTAGGCAAAAGGAAAACGAAGTATATACGGCTGTTATTAATGGGTCTGAGATTACCATGCCTGAAAACCTGTTGGAATATTATGAAGAGGATATTAAGACCATGTACACCAATGAAGCTGCCATCTACGGAATGGATCTAGAAACCATTCTTAGCATATATGGCTCTTCAATGGAGGAGTTCGAGCAAGATGCAAAGGCATATGCAAAAAACATGGTAATAAGGGAGCTTATAATAAAAGCTATAAGTAATGCTGAAGGTATTGAGATTACAGAGGATGAATTCCAGACTACGGTAGCGCAATATGCAGCTCAATATGGATATGAAAGTAATGAGGAGTTTTTAGAGCAGGCTGATACAGAGATGCTTAGACAGGATTTATTATTCTATAAGATAATTGAGTTTCTTGTTGCAGAGGCTGTAGAGATTTAATCTTTACAAAGTAATTTATATTTATTTGACAAGAAAATCCTCTTGTGTTATACTACGCAAGGCGATGTTATAAAAAGGATATGGGTTATACGGCTCTTGGTCCAATTTGACTAAGAGCCTTTTTATGTAATAGGAAGGTTAGAAAAAATTATCTTATTCAAGATATTTAATTTTAAGGTCAAAGCTTATGGTCAGGCATATAGAAAATCAAGAATCTTGGATATAATATCATAATAGAGATATTTTTAAGAAAGGATATTTGAATGGAAACAACGAAATTTGAAGAAATGAATTTGAATCGAGAAATACTTAGAGCAGTGGAGGAGATGGGTTTTGAGGAAATGTCTCCAATACAAGCTAAGGCGATTCCTCCCATGTTGATGGGAAGGGATATAATAGGACAAGCACAGACTGGTACTGGTAAAACAGCAGCTTTTGGGATACCTCTATTGCAGAATATAGATCCCAAGGATAGGTCTCTTCAGGCCATGGTCCTGTGCCCCACAAGAGAACTGGCTATACAGGTGGCTGATGAGATAAGGAAGCTAGCAAAGTTTATGCACGGAATCAAGGTATTACCTATATATGGTGGTCAGGAAATTTCAAAGCAAATAAGGTCCCTAAAGGGTGGTATTCAGGTGATTGTAGGTACACCTGGTCGCTTAATGGACCATATGAGAAGAAAAACTATACGACTTAATAATCTAAAAATGGTTGTTCTGGATGAGGCCGATGAGATGCTAAATATGGGCTTCCGAGAGGATATAGAGTCTATTCTTAAGGAAATGCCTGAAAAAAGGCAGACAGCATTATTTTCCGCTACCATGCCAGGACCTATTATGGAGATAGCTAGGACCTATCAGGATGATGCACAGATAATTAAGGTTATAAGAAAAGAGCTTACTGTACCTAAGATAGAGCAGTATTATTATGAGGTTAGCCCTAAGATGAAGGAGGAGGCAATTTCTAGGTTATTAGATATCTATAATCCTAAGCTTTCCTTGATATTTTGTAATACCAAGAAAATGGTTGATGAGCTTACAAGCAACCTTCAGGGAAGAGGGTATTTTGCTGAGGGCCTTCATGGTGATATGAAGCAACAGCAAAGAGATAGGGTAATGGCAAGCTTTCGAACTGGTAGGACCGAGATCCTTGTGGCGACAGACGTGGCCGCAAGAGGTATTGACGTAGATGATGTTGAGGCTGTGTTTAACTATGATGTTCCACAGGATGATGAATATTATGTTCATAGAATAGGTAGGACAGGTCGTGCTGGTAGAACAGGAATGGCCTTTACCTTAGTTGTAGGCAGAGAGGTATATAAGCTTAGGGATATTCAAAGATATTGCAAGACTAAGATTAAGCTTCAGCCTATTCCTTCAGTATATGATGTAACTGAAGTTAAGGCCAGCAAGATACTTGACAAGGTATTTGCTATCATGGAAGACGAGGATTTATCCAAAATGATAGATATAATAGAAAGTCGTATTAATGAAAATGAAAAGTACACCTCTCTTGATTTGTCAGCAGCCTTTCTAAAATATCTGGTTGGAGACGATCGATATGAAGCTGAGCAAAAGGATAGCTATTTTGATTCGGCAGATACAGGGGCAGAGGATGGTATGGTCAGATTGTTCATAAATCTAGGTAAGAAGCAAAAGATTAGACCGGGTGATATTCTAGGAGCTATAGCAGGCGAGACAGGAATGCCAGGAAAGCTTATTGGAACCATAGATATGTTTGATAAGTATACATTTGTTGAGGTTCCTAGGGAATATGCTTCTGACGTCATACAGACAATGAAGACAGCTAAAATTAAGGGTAAAAGCCTAAATATCGAGCCAGCCAATAGAAAATAATGATGATTACTTGACTAAGAGTCACAAACTGTATATAATAATAACTACTATTATTTTAATGGATTTTCTAAGAATATAGGAGTGATTATTATGGCAGTTATTAAATACAGTCGGCAAAGGGAGGCTATTAAGGAATACTTATCACAGACCAAGGAGCATCCAACAGCTGATACAATATATATGAATATCAGAGAAAGCTATCCCAATATTAGTCTAGGGACTGTATATAGGAATCTAAATCTTCTAGTTGAGATGGGAGAGGTATTAAGAATAAATGGTATGGATGGAAGTGACCGATATGATGGACATACCCAACAGCATTATCATTTCCTATGTAATAAATGCCATAAAATATTAGACCTTGAGATGGAGTCTATAGACCATATCAATGATACGGCTAATAAAGACTTCCCAGGGAAGGTGGAAGGTCATGTGACCTACTTTTATGGAAAATGTAATGAATGTAAATAATAAAAGGGTGGCAAGTGCCATTACAAAATTACTGTAATGGTACCTGACACCCTTTTTTATTTACTTTGTTCTTGTTATATGTACACAATAAACATATATGTTTTGTATTTTTTTAGCTTCTACGTCATCGACATGAATTATTGGCTGTGTCTCAGATGGTGTGGTATAGATCTTGAATATGATACCATCTTGGTTTACCCGCATATTCCGAATCTGCTTGTATTCATAGTCTTTTTTAGGAATTCCAATATAGTTAAAAATAATATCATAGGTGTCAGGATGTGTGAAACATAATACAATTTCATCCTTCTCATACATACCGATAATTTCTCTTGCCTCTTCAAAGGTCATATTAGTACATTTGAACTCGCCTTGATTAAAGAGGGTATTCATATTGCTATTGTCTAGAAGTAGTAAAGGGTGTTTTAAAGCAAATGTCATAATAATCCGCTCCTTCCCATATGACCGCCTAGGCGGCTTCTAAATCTCCGTATAGCTTACAGTAGTATATAATATAAGAATACCTATATATTTAGTATAGATTCAGTATAGAAAAAAGCAGAATAAATGTCAATATAATGATAAAAAATATCCCCCAACCACCTGTTATAATCAGATGATTGGAGGATATCAATATCTTTATTTAAAAGGGATTAATTGCTCTTTTTACATAGCTTGTATGAAGTAAATCATGTGCCTTATGGCTGCCAGGTTTCTCTAAGAATTCATCATATAATTTCTTAATGGAAGGATTCTCATGGGACTTTCTAATTGGCATAGATGCATCCAGGTCATAGAGAGCCTTTGCACGGAGTGCTCTAATATCTGTATTATTTCTTACGCTGGCTGGTTGTTGAGGTTGGCCGCCACCATTGACGCAACCACCTGGACATCCCATAATCTCAACTAGGTGATACTGAGATTTGCCAGATTTTATTTCATCTAATAAGACTTTTGCATTATTCAGTCCTGAGGCTACAGCGACATTTACATCCATACCTGCTACATGATAGGTAGCCTTCTTAATACCTTCTGTACCTCTAACTTCAGTAAAGTCTGGGCTAGGAAGTTCTTCACCACTTAAGGTTTCGACAGCTGTACGAAGAGCGGCCTCCATAACACCACCGGTTGCTCCAAAAATAACTGAGGCACCAGTAGAGCGACCCAATGGATCATCAAAATCCTCATCGGGTAATGATAAGAAGTTAAGGCCTACGCGATCTATCATTCTTGCAAGTTCTCTTGTAGTGATTGATATATCTACATCAGGAACTCCAGCTGCATTTTGATCATCACGATCTATTTCGTATTTCTTAGCTGTACAAGGCATAACACTTACCATTACTATATCTTCAGGATTGAGTCCCATCTTCTCGGCATAATATGTCTTGGTAATAGCCCCGAACATTTGCTGTGGTGATTTACAGCTTGATAGATTATCTAGCATATCAGGGTAATAATGCTCACAATATTTTATCCATCCTGGTGAGCAGGAGGTTATAAGCGGAAGTACGCCACCATTTTGTACGCGGTCGATAAATTCTGTTGCTTCTTCCATAATAGTCAGGTCAGCTGCAAAATCTGTATCAAAGACCTTATCAAAGCCAAGACGTCTAAGAGCAGCTACCATCTTGCCCTCAACATTAGTACCGATTGGAAGGCCGAAGGCTTCTCCTAATGCCGCACGAACTGCAGGAGCGGTCTGTACTACAACATGCTTATCGGTATTATGAATTGCATTAAATACTTCCTCAGTAGAATCCTTTTCGTATAATGCACCTGTAGGGCATACAGCTATACATTGTCCGCAGGATACACAGCTGGTTTCACCAAGTCCTAAATCAAAGGCGCAGGCTATATTGGTTGTAAATCCTCTTTCATTAGCGCCTATTACTCCTATGCCCTGTACATGGTCACAGACGGCAGAGCAGCGACGACAAAGAATACATTTATTATTATCTCTAACCATATGCTTTGATGAGTTATCTAGCTCGTAATGGTTACGCTCGCCTTCATAGGCAGTTTCATTTTCTACCTTAAGGTCATGGCAGAGCTTTAGAAGCTCGCAATTTCCGCTTCTTACACATGACAGACATTTTCTGTCATGATCGGAAAGAATCAGCTCAAGAGTCTGTCTACGAGAAGCTAGAACCTTGGGTGAATCTGTTATTACTTCCATACCATCTGCCACAGGGTACACGCAGGAGGCTACAAGGCTTCTTGCCCCTTTAACTTCTACGACACATATACGACAGGCACCGATTTCATTTATTTCCTTAAGGAAGCAAAGGGTAGGAATCTCAATGTGTGCTAACCTGGCTGCTTCTAGGATGGTTATTCCCTTGGGAACATTTAGTGATATGCCATTTATTTTAACATTAACAGTTTCCATACTAACCTCCATTCTATCGTATAGATATAGCACCAAAGCGGCATTTTTCCTTACACACACCACATTTGATACACTTATCTTGATCTATAATATGCACTTCCTTAACCTTACCAGTTATGGCATCGTTCGGACAGCTTCTTAAGCACAGGGTACAACCCTTACATAGATCTGGTTCAATTACATAGGATAACAGAGCCTTACAAACGCCTGATGGGCATTTCTTGTCAACTACATGGGCTATGTATTCATCCTTGAAGTATTGTAAAGTGGATAACACTGGGTTGGGTGCACTTTGACCAAGTCCACATAGAGAGTTTTCCTTGATATAATGGCATAGGTCCTCCAGCTTATCGAGGTCTTCTAGGGTACCCTTACCCTCTGTAATTTTCTCTAGCATTTCAAAAAGACGTTTTGTACCAATACGACATGGTGTACATTTTCCACAGGATTCATCTACGGTAAACTCCAGGAAGAACTTTGCGATATCTACCATACAGTTATCTTCATCCATAACAATAAGTCCACCTGAGCCCATCATAGAGCCTATTGAAAGCAGATTGTCGTAATCAATTGGTATATCATAATGGCTGGTAGGAATACATCCACCTGAAGGTCCACCGGTCTGTGCAGCCTTAAACTTCTTACCGCCAGGAATGCCTCCTCCGATATCTTCGACTACTTCACGAAGGGTTGTTCCCATAGGGATCTCTACAAGACCTGTATTGTTGATTTTTCCTCCTAAAGCAAATACCTTAGTACCTTTGGACTTCTCGGTACCCATGGAGCTAAACCATTCAGGACCGTTAAGTAGAATTTGAGGAATATTTGCATAGGTTTCAACGTTATTTAATATAGTAGGTTGCTGGAATAAGCCCTTTTGTGCAGGGAATGGAGGTCTGGGGCGAGGTTCGCCACGATTGCCTTCTATAGAGGTTATCAAAGCAGTCTCTTCACCACATACAAATGCGCCAGCACCTAGTCTAAGTTCGATATCAAAGCAAAAATCAGTTCCAAATATATTGTTACCAAGCAAGCCGTACTCCCTTGCCTGTGCTATAGCGATATTTAATCTATCAACTGCAATTGGATACTCTGCACGAACATAAATATATCCCATTGTTGCTCCGATAGCATATCCTGCTATGGCCATGGCCTCTAGTACCACATGGGGGTCACCTTCTAAAACAGAACGATCCATGAATGCACCGGGATCACCTTCGTCAGCGTTACAGCAGACATATTTTTGGTCGGAATCGTTAGCCCTGGCAAGCTTCCACTTTAAACCGGTAGGGAAACCGCCGCCACCTCTACCTCTTAGGCCGCTGTCTAAAATTGTCTGTATTACCTCATCGGGTGTATATTGTGTTAGAGCTTTTCCAAGCGCCTCATATCCGTTGGTAGCTATATATTCATCAATGCACTCAGGATTGATAATACCACAGTTACGTAGGGCTATTCTATGCTGTTTTTTATAGAAATCAGTCTCATTGATAGATGTTATACCCTCTTCAGTTTTTGTCTCATTGTAAACTAGTCTTGTTACTATACGGCCCTTTAAGAGGTGCTCGTTTACGATTTCCTCAACATCCTCAGCCTTTACCATAGAATAGAAGGTTGCTTCTGGGTATACTACAACGATAGGTCCCAAAGCACACAATCCATGGCAACCGGTCTGTACGATAGCCACTTCTTTATCCAGGCCGGCTTTTTTTACTTCTTCATTTAAGCAATCCAAGATCTTTTGAGTTCCGGAGGAATGACATCCGGTTCCACCACAGACCAATACATGTGAACGATACATAATGTGTCCTCCTTTGTTATTCCATCATCTCGGAGATGGTATATTTACTCACTACCTGACCACGGACTATATGCTGATCAATTACCTCCAGCGCCTTTTCCGGTGTCATTTTTATATAGGTTACTTTATCTTTACCTGGCTCAACAACCTCAACAATAGGCTCATATTGGCACAAACCTATACATCCGGTTTGGGTAACCATTACATTTGTTAAGCCCTTTTCCTGCACTATATCGGAAAGAGCAGTTAATACGGGTCTTGCACCGCTGGCGATACCACAGGTGGCCATGCCTACAACTATACGTGTTTGATTGCCTTCTTCGTTACGTAGGCCCATCTGTGCCTGCATCGATTCACGGATTGCTCTTAGCTCTTCAAGAGATTTCATCTGCTTTACCTCCTCCTTATTTAACCTTAATAAATAGCTATATTGAATAACCCTCATCTATATCATTTTTATTTTCAATTAAGAAATTACGTATAAATCCTGCAACTTCAGGTGTGTTAAATGGAATATCACCGAGAATTTGCCTAAGTTCTCTTGTGTCCAGCTGATATTCTTTACCGTCGCACTCATAAATGTATAGAAAATCAATGTTTTGATTAGCCAGTATCAAAGTATAAATACTGGAACATATATCTCCTAAGGGCATTCTATCTATATGTGATAGGCCAAAGGAGGCATTGATAATAGTGCTCTTATCAGGTATGGATTCGATTGACATACTTCCACCAGTTATTTCTGCGGCTTGCTTTAAGAAAGGAATTCCAAGTCCCACATCTCTTGTTGTACGGGTAGTAAAAAAGGGATCTTCAACCCTGGAAATCTGCTCTCTTGTCATACCACAGCCATTGTCACTTATTTTTACTGTAAGTATATCTTCTTCTTTATTTATACGAACCTCGATTTTAACTAGGCTAGCTCCGGCTCGTATGGAATTATTCGCGATATCCAATATATTTAAAGAAATTTCCGGTAACATCTTATTCGTATTTTGCTAAGATACCTTCGACATCGTCAACGGTGATTTTGCCATAGACATCATCGTTTATAGTAATTACCGGTGCCAGGCCACATGCTCCGATACAACGGCATGAATCAAATGAAAACTTACCATCGGGGGTACATTCCCCGTCAGAAATATTTAGTAACTCCTTGAACTTATTATAAATATCTCCAGCACCTTTAACATAGCATGCGGTCCCCATACATATAGATATTACGTATTTTCCTTTGGGGCTCAGTGAAAACTGAGAATAAAAAGTGGCAATACCATATATCTTTTCCAGTGGTATATCCAACTCGTTAGAAATAATAGATTGCACCTCAATAGGCAGATAGCCATAAATCTCCTGAGCTTCCTGCATAATGGGCATTAATGCACCTTTATCGTCTTTATGTTCTGCAATAACTTTAAGTAGTTTTTCATACTGCTCATTTGTTCCTGCAAAAGGTACTGTACTTTGTTTCACACCCATGATGTTACCTCCTTGTTAAAAAATTCAAAATAAAACCAACAATAATTATAGCATGGGATTGTTAAATAATCTACAATAATATTAAACAATGATTGGGCGTATTTTTCGGGTCTTATATACAATTTATATAAAAAAAATAAAGATTAATTTATTAAGTATGTTTTTCTTTATAATATAAATAAGTATAGATAATATTTATCTGTTAATTTCCTCAGTTATTGTATTTGAATACTATTTGTATTATAATTAAGTACAATCTTAATGTTTGTTTGATTTTAGATACTGAAAGGTGCGAAAATATGAGCGAAAATAAGGCAATTGATCTGGAGCAGATGTTAAATGATTTGCCAGGTGGACTTTTGAAAATTGCATTGGATGATGAGCTAACAATAATATATGCGACTGATATATTTTATGAACTTATAGAAATAGACCAAAGTAAACAAGGGAAGCTACCCAAGTCAATATTTAATACGGTTTACTCCTCTGATATTATTAATTATACTCAGCAGATAGCTGCCCAAAGGAGGAGGAAGGATAATCAGTTTATGTTGTTATATCGGGTTCTTCAGAAGAACGGCAACCTAAAATGGATTATGATAAATGGAAATAAAACTGAAGAAGTGTATCAAAAGCAGAACAAAACCTATCCCATATATTATTGTATGGTTATGGATATATCAGAGCATATGTATATGTATAGGAAGATGGAAGAGGAATTGGATTATCATCGTACAATACTGGAGCTTTCAAAAGAATTATTCTTTGAGTATGTAATAGCTACAGATACCCTCTCCTTTTCGGAGATATTTCGAGAGGTCTTCGGAAAGGATTCTCAGATGAAGGAGTTCAGTAAGAGACTAGAAAAGACTAAGCTAATTCATCCTACGGATTTACCAGAAGTAATAAAAACATACAAAAGCATGATGAGTGGAAAGAAGCAGGCTCGCATTGAGTTACAAATGAAAACTAAGGATGGCAACCTTGCATGGTATGTGTGCTATGCATCCATTATATTTGATGATAATAAAAACCCCTATAAGGTGGTAGGAAAACTGGCCTTAATAAATACGAAGAATGAGAAAAAGGTCGCTCCTAAGCTAAGTCTGGATTCTCTTACCCAGGTATATACTAAAGATAATGCGGAGTTTATGATAACTGAAAATATGTCTAATCAGGACATAGAAAGTATATCTGCTTTATTTGTGTGCGAGGTACGTAATTATAAGGGTTGGAATGAGGTTGTCAGAATAGTTGATGGAGAGAATGTCCTCGTCTCGGTTGCTAATATTATAAAAAAGCAGTTTAGAAGCACCGATATTATAGGTAGGTTGGGCTTAAGCGATTTTGTTATATATATGAAGGATATAAGCTCTGAAAGAAATGTATACAAAAAGGCGGAAAGTATCTGTAAGGAAATTAACAACTTGTTTGATTATGACTTTAATAAGAATGGTGTAAGTATAAGCATTGGTGTGGCATTGGTTAAAGGGCAAGCTGACTACAAGGAAGAGCTGGCAAATGCTAAAGCGGCACTGGTAATGGCTAAGAAGGATAGTAAAAGCTCTTTTGAGATTTATTATCCCTCAATAAATAAATAAATAAGGGTTTAAAGAATGGAGAAGTATTACTTATGACTATTAAGGATATTAAGGAGGCTCTAGGAGCGAGGTATATATGTGGAGAAGAGTTAGAAGATAGGGAGGTTCACGCTGCCTGTGGTTCGGATATGTTAAGTGATGTGCTTGCTTTTGTTAAGGACAGGGCGGTGCTATTGACAGGATTGTGTAACCCCCAGGTTATACGGACAGCTGAGATGATGGATATAGTATGTATTGTATTTGTAAGAGGGAAAATGCCTGATGATGTGATGATAGAGATGGCTAAGGAGCGGGATATTGTGCTTCTTAGTAGCGGACATAGGATGTTTTCTGCATGTGGATTACTGTATGAGAAAGGCTTACGTGGAGGTGCGCCGTACCGATGAATGAGAGCATAACCCTAAACTATGATGTGGACTCCAATGATTTTACCAGAGCAGGAGAGGCTTCCAGTAGTGTTAAAAGAAAGCTTAAATTAATGGGAGTAGATCCTGATATAATAAGGAAGGTTGCCATTTCCTTATATGAAGGAGAAATAAACATGGTAATTCATTCTTATGGAGGAACAATTGAAGTCATTATATCAACAGATATGATAGAAATGATATTAAGAGACAAGGGTCCAGGTATTGAGGATACTGAGCTTGCTATGCAAGCCGGCTATACTACAGCGCCGGATAATATAAGGTCCTTAGGTTTCGGTGCAGGTATGGGACTTCCTAATATGAAGAAATATTCCGATGACTTAAAGATTGAAAGTGTAGTAGGAAAAGGTACAACAGTAAGGATGAAGGTGTATATTCCCAAGAATATATCTTAGATATGTTCTGAAACTATACATAGGATAATTTAATAAGGTCCGGTCCTATTATTTGACGGAGTGATATTATGAGTGGTTTTAATAATTCTGTAAATTTAAAAAAGGAACTATGTATGGGATGCATTAATTGTATCAAGCGCTGCCCCACACAGGCTATAAGGGTAAGAGATGGCAAGGCCTTTATAATCAAGGAGTTTTGTATAGATTGCGGTGAATGCATACGGATATGCCCCCATCATGCTAAGGAGGCCACCTATGATTCACCTGATATTATGAAGCGCTTTGAATATACAGTAGCACTTCCGGCACCATCATTGTATGGACAGTTCAATAATCTTGAGGATATTAATATAGTGCTTACCGCCCTAAAAAAGATGGGCTTTGACGATGTCTATGAGGTAAGCAGCGCGGCAGAGATAGTATCAGAATTAACCAGAGCCTATGTTGCTAATAATAAGGATAAATGGCCAATTATAAGTACCGCATGTCCTACAGTAGTTCGTTTGATAAAGATTAGATTTCCCAATCTGATAGATCATCTTCTGCCCATATATGCACCTGTTGATCTGGCAGCAATCAATGCCAGAAAACAAGCAATGGATAAGACCGGCCTTTCTTCTGAGAAGATTGGAATCATATTTATATCACCTTGCCCTGCCAAGGTAACTGCCGTAAAATCACCTATTGGAATTGAAAAGAGTGAGATTGATGGTGTATTGGCCATGAAGGAGGTTTATACAATCCTACTACCTTATATGAAGGAAAGTATGAACAATGTTGAAGATATAGGCAAATCCGGAAGGATTGGAATTGGCTGGGGTAGTAGCGGAGGTGAAGCAGGAGCTTTACTGGTAGATAATTATCTTGCTGCGGACGGTATAGACAATGTAATAAGGGTATTGGACGATCTGGAGGATCAGAAGTTCGAGCAACTGGAATTCATAGAATTAAATGCATGCTCTGGAGGTTGTGTAGGAGGTGTCTTGACAGTAGAGAATCCCTATGCAGCAAAGGTGAAGCTAAAGAGGCTTAGAAAGTATCTCCCCGTTTCTTGTACCCATTATGATGAAAATATTAATGGTGATACATATTGGACGGAGGAAGTCTTATATGAGCCGGTATTTAAGATAGGTAGTAACATGCATGATAGTATTATGAAAATGGCAAGGGTAGAGGAGTTATGTGATAGATTCCCAGGCCTAGATTGTGGCTCATGTGGTGCTCCAACCTGTAAGGCCTTGGCAGAGGACATTGTTCGTGGTGTGGCCAAGGAAGAGGATTGCATCCATATTCTAAAGGATTATATCCACAAGCTATCAGGGGAGTTATCCAGACTTGATGGTAAAAGGTAAGCTAGAAGATACGCAATAAGAAATTAGATATAAGTGGGAGGAGAGCTATGCAATTAGGGAGTTTTATAGAGGTTATGAGTGAATTTGAACTATTGAATAAAGGAAATGACCTAGACAGGGAGGTCACAGTTCCTTATTGCTGTGATTTACTCAGTATTGTCATGGGGAGGATGCCTCAGGGCGCCGCATGGGTAACGGTGATGGCCAATACCAATGCCTTGGCAGTGGCAACTCTGGCAGATGCAGCCTGTATAATTCTTGCTGAAGGAAGTAGCCTTGATGAGGCGGATGTGGCAAAGGCTAAGGAAAAGGGAATAACCGTATTTAAAACCGAGCTTCCGGTCTTTGATACTGCTCTTATCATATATAATCGACTAAATGATTAAGCTTTCCTATGATCTTCATATCCATTCCTGTCTATCGCCCTGTGGGCATGAGGATATGACTCCCGCTAATATAGTTAATATGGCCAAGCTACTAGGGTTAGATGTAATAGCTGTAACCGACCACAATTCATGCAGAAATCTACCGGCGGTCTATAGCTATGCCAATAAAAATAATATAATAACCATCTTTGGAATGGAACTATGCACTATGGAGGAAGTCCATGTGCTTTGTTATTTTAAGGCTTTGGAGGATGTGTTTTCATTTGATAAATATGTATATGAACAGCTTATAAAGGTTAAAAATAATGAAAATATATTTGGTAGACAGGAACTATATGACGATGAAGATAGTAAGATTGGTGAGGAGCCAAATCTCCTGATAAATGCCACAAGGATATCCTTTAATAGCCTTGATGAATTAATGGATAGATACAGGGGAGTATATCTACCGGCGCATATAGACAAGAACTCCAATAGCTTGCTGTCTAATTTGGGATTTATTCCTCCTGATGTGGACTTTAGAAGTGTAGAATTAAGTGATTTAAAGAGAGTTGACGAGCTATCTAGGGCGCATCCCTACCTTACTAAGTGTAATATAATCTCAAATTCAGATGCCCATACCTTAGCTGATATTAATGATGCAGTTAACTATATTAGTGTTAGAGAAAGAAGCAGTGATGCAGTTTTTGAAGCGCTTACTAATAGGAATCATAGTTAATCTTTGCTCAGCGTCATATAGTCTATTAAATAGGTGGTCAAGAAGGAAAAATGAGCAGTCTAGCTCGGATTTTAGCTTGTAATCTATTAGACATATGATATAATGATAAAAATTAGCTAATAATAAAGATAAAGGAGTTAAGCTATGCAATTGGTAGAAGTTAGGCAGTTATATCGTAACAAAGAGCAATATATCGGTAAAAAAATATCTGTAGGAGGTTGGATCCGCAGCGTAAGAGACTCTAAGACCTTTGGTTTTATAGTTCTTCATGATGGAACCTGCTTTGATACATTACAGGTGGTTTATCATGACAAGATGAATAATTTTGCGGAAATATCAAAGCTAAATGTGGGCTCCGCTATTGTCGTTACCGGTGAACTGGTAGCTACTCCGGAAGCGAAACAGCCCTTTGAGATTCAGGCAGAGGAGATAGTAATTGAGGGAGCCTCAACACCTGATTATCCTCTTCAGAAAAAGAGACATTCCTTAGAATATTTGAGAACTATAACTCATCTTAGACCAAGGACTAACACCTTTCAGGCGGTATTTCGTGTTCGTTCTCTAATATCCTATGCAATCCATAAGTTCTTCCAAGAGAGAGACTTTATCTATGTGCATACGCCTATAATTACCGGAAGCGATGCAGAGGGGGCAGGAGAAATGTTTAGAGTAACGACTCTTGACATAGACAATCCTCCTAGAACAAAAGATGGAAAGGTAGATGAGTCAGAGGACTTTTTCGGCAAGGAGACCAACCTTACAGTAAGTGGTCAGCTTAACGGTGAGACCTTTGCTATGGCTTTTAAGAATATATATACCTTTGGACCGACCTTTCGTGCAGAGAACTCCAATACTACCCGCCATGCTGCGGAGTTCTGGATGATTGAGCCAGAGATAGTATTTGCAGACCTTAAGGACAATATGGATCTGGCAGAAAGCATGTTAAAGTACATTATTAATTATGTTTTAGAACATGCGCCTGAGGAGATGAATTTCTTCAACCAATTTGTTGACAAGGGGCTTTTAGAGAGACTTACAAATGTAGCAAATTCTGAATTCGGTCATGTGACCTATACAGAAGCTATAAAAATATTAGAAAAGAACAATGACAACTTTGATTATAGGGTCTTCTGGGGTTGTGATCTTCAGACTGAGCATGAGCGCTATCTGACTGAACAAGTCTATAAGAAGCCTGTTTTTGTTACGGATTATCCCAAGGATATTAAGGCCTTCTATATGAAGCTTAATGAAGATAACAAGACTGTTGCTGCTATGGACCTTCTGGTTCCTGGAATTGGTGAAATTATCGGCGGCAGCCAAAGAGAAGATGATTACGATAAGCTGTTAAATCGTATGGAAGAGATGAAGCTAAATAGAGAGGATTATGAGTTCTATCTTGATCTTAGAAAATATGGATCAGCAAGACATGCAGGCTTTGGTCTCGGCTTTGAACGTTGTGTAATGTATCTAACAGGAATGGGCAATATCCGTGATGTAGTTCCCTTCCCAAGAACAGTAGGACATTGCGAGCTGTAAAATATTAAGAAATATTCAGAAGAATTACCACATATCTAATTTAATAGCAGATAGAATTATCACCCTAATGAATCGTGGATACATTAGGGTGGTTTTTATTTCAGACCTTATATAAATCGTTATATCAACTTTATAATCTATTATTAGATATCAAAATTCTTTAAATATAATATGCTTAACTTTCTCTAAGGAAAATAATAGAACCATACCTAGTATTCCAGCAGAAATCAGTTGGCCTCCTCCTACTGTAAGCATCATAAAGGGGATGGGATCTGCTTCAAAATATGCAAATTTTAATACCCAGGGAATAATGATGGCATTTATAAGGATAGGGGGGATAGGGACTAAGTATTTGTTGGCTCTCAGTTGATAGGATAAGTAGGCGGCTAAAAGAGTTGCTAATGTTCCAAATATCACATCAAGAATATCTGCCTTAAATAGTAGGTTACTTAGAAGGCACCCTATGGTAACGCCCGGTATGGCAGCAGGTGTAAAGTAGGGCAAAATAGTGAGTGCTTCTGCAATGCGAAATTGAATCGGGCCAAAGCTTGAGTACTGGAAGACAAACACCAGCACAACATAGATAGCGCCAATAACAGCCGCTTGAGTTACATATAATGTTCTTTTATTCATTTTTATCTCCTTTAGTTTTGTTTTACGTGTGGAAGGTCTCGAACACACGAATTGCTTGACTAATATAACTTATCTTTAAGGAAATTGCAAGAGTTAAATAAAAAGCCAGAAAATGGTTGACAGAACTGTCAATATACTGTATATATAGATATATACAGTATGCAAAAGGGCTATATAGGTATGATATAGGGCCGTTTATATGGAGGATTCAAATGGAAGCAAGTATAAGAATCAAGAATTTATCCAAAGAAGTAGGTAATTTTAAACTTGAAAATATAGATTTTTCCCTAGAGCCTGGATATGTGCTAGGTCTTATTGGTAGGAATGGAGCAGGAAAAACAACTCTCATTAATACCATATTAGGCTTATGGACACCGGAGAAGGGAAGTATACACGTAGGAGGATTTGATAGGGTAGAGGATGAAATCAAAGCGAAAAATGAGCTTGCTTATGTAACTGATGATTGTATGTTTCCTTTGGAGATGACCCCCTATTCTATAGGTAAGATATTTGGGAAGATCTATAATGTATTTGATTATACACATTATAAGAAACTTTGTGCAAGGTTCCGTCTGCCTATGCATAAAAGGCTTCAAAGGATGTCCAGGGGAATGGTTGTCAAGCTTCAGTTGGCATTTGCTTTCAGCCGGGATGCAAAGCTTTATATATTTGATGAGCCCTCTGCGGGGCTAGACCCTGTTTTTCGTAAGGAACTGGTGGATTTGGTATTTGATTTGACCTATGATGGTAAAAAATCAGTTATATTTTCAACTCATCTCACGGATGAGCTGGATAGAATAGCAGACTATATATTGCTATTGGAGGATGGGAAGCAAAAGCTTTTTGAACAAAAGGAGGAACTGGTCAGTAGATATAAACTAGTTCGGGGTAGCAAAGAGCAGATCGAAGCCTATGCAGATAAAATAGTAGGGAAAAGAATAACGCCAAGCTCCTGTGAAGCTTTAATAAAAGCTGAGGATCCAAATAAGAGTTCAGATAAAAACAACTCCTATACTGATATTAGGAACACAATCTTTGATGACCTGAATAGGCCGCTTATTACGACACCAACGATTGAGGACATTATGTATTATTTTATTAAGGGGTGTGATTAAGAATGCTGGCATTCACAGTTAGAATGATTATTGCAGATGTGCAAAAATCCTTTCGTGGAATTTGGATTGTATTATATTTATTGTGTCTAGGCTTTATAATTATTGCGCCTTTCTTTGATTTCTCTATCGTTATTACTCAAATGCTAATACTGGTATTTCCTGCACTGGAGCCACATATTACTAAAATATTTTATGTGCTACCTCTTGGAGAAAAGCTTGTTAGACGATATCTACATCTAAGAACATTGGTATTATCATTATTATTTATTATGCTAGGAAGCATTATGGTTTTAATATCATATAAGTGGCATATACCAAATGTTGAAATGGGATTGCTTATGATTATGTTCTATGTGATGTTAAGTATCTCAATAAATTTTTTTAATACAAGGGTGACTATAGGTAAGAGTAAAAAAAGGCAAGCTCTGCTACTTGCGCCTTCAATCATACTGTTTTCAGCTGGCTTACTAAGTGCCATATTTATAATTAATTTTAGGATACAACTGCTCATTAGTTTGGCATTTATATTTGTTATTGAGATTTTGTTCATTGTATGGCTTAGAGGAATAGAGCTTACTAATTATACTGAACCAATCTATTATGGACTTTTTACCAAGGCCTGGAGAGACCAGCAAAGACTACTGACTGCTGAAGCTGAAAGTAAAAGGGCTGAACATAATACTAGCAAACCATGAAAATACATCTTGGTAGGATAAGAGGTAATTATGAACAGGAAAAGTAGAGGTAAGATATGAATATTGTGATATCCAATACGAGCAATTTGGCTATCTATGAGCAAATTGTTGCTCAAATTAAGGATGCAATTATAAATAAGGAAATCCTAGCGGATGAGCCGCTCCCCTCTATAAGGAGCCTGGCTAGAGATCTGCAGATTTCTGTAATTACAACAAGTCGCGCCTATGATGTACTTGTATCCGAGGGGTTGGTCTATTCGCAGCCTGGTAAAGGGTATTATGTTAGTAAAGCTCAAACAAATATGCTTAAGGAAAAGCGTCTACAGCTAATAGAGGCGAATATGATGGAGTTAATTAATCAATGTAAGAATGCGGAAATAACTAAAGACGATATGATTGCCATGATTAATCTTTTGTACGACAATTAGGTAATAGATTTTAATATGTAGGAGCTATAGTAAGTAATTATGTTATCTGGAGGTTTCAAAAAATGCTAGATACTGAAAAAATTTCCTTAGAGGTTAGAAATCTATCTAAAAAATGGAGTGATTTTACTCTAGATAATATTAATATATCCCTTCCTGAGGGATATATAATGGGACTGATAGGGAAAAATGGCTCAGGGAAGACTACTCTAATTAACTGTATTCTTGATGGTGTTAAGAAAAACAGAGGAAGGATACTAATTAATGGTGTAGATCATCGCAGGGTAGCTGCTAAGAATGATATAGGATTTGTTCTAGAGGAAGGTCCATTTTTCATGGATAAGACCCTTGCTGAAAATGCATATCTATTCAGTAGGTTTTATTCTAATTGGAGTGATGCTGCATTTTCTAATTATCTATCTATTTTTGAACTAAAAGATTTTATGAGATATGCGAATCTGAGCAAGGGGATGAAGGCCAAATTTCAGTTGGCATTTGCCCTAAGTCATAAGCCAAAGCTTTTGATTATGGATGAACCAACAGGAGGTATGGATCCTGTCTTTCGCAGAGATTTCCTGAACATATTACAGGATCTTGTGTGTGAATTGAATACAGCAGTGCTTTTTTCCACACATATTACAGGAGACCTTGATAAGGTAGCAGACTTTGTTACTATGTTAGATGAAGGTAAGCAGGTTTTTACTATGACTAAGGAAGAACTGATGGACAACTATCCTATAATACGGGGGAGAAAGGAAGATATACACCTAATTAAGGAAGGGCGTCCCATGCGTGTAAGAAAGACCACCAATGGCTTTGAAACAATACTAGAAAACTATAATATACTGGCAAGGAATAGTTCGTTAAGTGAGAGATTTACCAAATCAAGGCCAAGTCTGGAGGAGCTTATGTATTTCTTCTCAGAACCGCTGTTTTAATAATGTGAAGTATGTCGCTATTAGTATGAGAGGGAGATGTTATGAATAGCAATTTGAAGCTACAACTTGAATTTGATGAAGTGATTTTTAACAAGAATGATAGAATGATTATTTGCTTTGGGCTAACCAATATTTTATATTTTATAGTCATGCTGTTTGGCTGCATTATGCCTTTACGGGTGGGGCTTATTATAGCTTCTATTCAAGCGTCATTTATAGCAATAATAGAGTTATCGTTGATAGCATATACGAGATATGATTTCAAGTGGTATAGTGTTGCAAGAATGCTTCGCTTCTATCCTGTCCAAAAAGTTAATATTCGGATAAGCAGATATCGCATTCTGCTTCGATATATGTTGATTGAATTAGCATTAACAGCATGTCCGATGATTGCTTTCTTCTATTACTTTGATATGATGAAATTCACAGCAATTCTTGCAACTGTAGCTATAACTATGGGCCTTATAGGAATAATAGGGATAGAGCTATCTATTCGAAACCAATAAATGTATTAGATAGTTCATCTTAGTCCCCCGTTTTACACAATTTTAGCTATTAATAGCTTAAACATAGCTATTGAACTCTTAGATTTCATCCTATCGTTACAAATATAAGATGTCAAGCAAAATATACATAAATAGGCATTTCCAAACAATAACTATCATATCTATTCAATAGTAGCTTTTATAAATAAAGGGCTAAAGATATGAAAGTAGGCTCTTGTTTAAGTAAATGAATTTAATGAAGGGGGTATTCCTGATGGAGTTTTTAGCCAGATATGTTGTATTAGTTGTATTGGCCATATGTTTATGCGTAGGATATATAATAAAACACAGCATTTCATTTATACCAAACAAGTACATACCGCTTATTTTAGGTGTTTTGGGCGTAGTACTAAATCTGTGGATAAATAGTTGGGAGTTTACACCTGAGATCTTACTTGGAGGTCTTGCAAGTGGCCTGGCTTCCACTGGCACCCATGAGCTAATCAGGCACCTGATACCAGACCAGAAAACATCCAATGAAATGTCAGTTAAAGCAGCTGAGTAAAAAATATAGACTAAAGAGGCTGTCGCATAAATAATTAAGGGAGTGTATATATTCCATCACACACTGATTAGTAGTACAGATTGTTATGATTTGTAAATCTTAATCGGACTAAAGTCCGCTTTAGATAATACAAATCACAGCAATCTGTTCTCCTAAATGTGCATGATTGGAACATATACACCCCCTCTTACATTTATGCGACAGCCTCTTTAGTCTATATTTTTTACTCAGCTGCTTTAACTGACATTTCATTGGAT
>JAAYPG010000028.1 GCA_012519905.1 Clostridiales bacterium
AAATATGCTGACCTAATAAATTATAGACCACCTGTTACTCCTACACCTATTCCTGAAGAGGAATTAGAGGAGGTTCCGGACGATCTGACAGAAGGGGAATTAGAAGATAATGAAGCTGATGATATAGATAACAAGAAGCCCGACGAAGACACTAATCCCCAGGATATAGAGAGCGAGGATCCCAATACTGATGATTTGGAAGAAGAGGATTCCGAGATTGAAGATTTAGAGGATGAAACTTCCGAAGATGTGGATTTAGAGGATGAAGATCCTGAAAATGAAGACTTAGATGGTGGAGATTCTGAGATCGATGATATTGATGATGCAGATTCCAAGACCGGAGATACAGATGACGAAAGTTCCAAGACTGGGAATATTGATGATGTAAATACCAATACCGGAGTTATTAATGGTAGCAATTATATAGATTAGATTTAGGCCAAGTCATATTGGATAAAAGAAATAATGTTCCACAACGCTCTACTTGAATAGATAAAACTTTCTCTTTATGGAGGAAATATATGAGGCTAATATTAATTGTATTATTTTTATTATTGTTTTTTATAATAAGTATACCCTTATTTTTGATTGAGCTTATAATAGGTTTATTTAGCCGGCGTGCACAGGTAGCCAGCTCACAGCAAATCGTAGTTATGGCCTTTCATGTGGTACTCTTTCTTGCCGGAGCAAAACGAACCGTTATCGGACGCGAGAACGTACCGAGGGATGAACCTGTATTGTATATTGGAAATCATAGAAGCTATTTTGATATTCCTATTGCTTATGTAAGCCTACCTACTCTAACAGGCTTTATGGCAAAAAAGGAAATTGGACGAATTCCTTTCCTTAGGACCTGGATGCGTTTTTTACAATGTCTTTTCCTTGATAGAGACGACATCCGCCAGGGTATGAAGACAATTCTTCAGGCCATAGAACAGGTTAAGGCAGGATATTCCTTCTTTATATCCCCGGAAGGGACCCGTAATCAGGGTAAGGATATGCTTCCCTTTAAAGAAGGAAGTTTTAAGGTGGCCGAAAAGACAGGCTGTGCCATTATCCCTGTCGCCCTTAGCAATACGGATGATATATTTGAAAATCACGTTCCCTGGGTTAGGTCAACCAAGGTGATTATAGAATTTGGCAAGCCCATATATCCTAATCAGCTTGATAAGGAGCAAAGAAAACACCTTGGTTCCTATGTTCAGAATATCATTAAGGAAATGCTGGATAAAAACGCAGGATTGTGATACAATAATCGTTGCCTAAAAAAAATATTATAAACTCAGGAGGTACATAGTACATGGAAACCGCATTACTAATAATACTAATTGTTGCAGCTATACTAATTGGTATATTCGTGGTCCTATATTTCGTAGGTAAAAAACTGCAAAAAAAGCAAGCCGAATCTGAAGAGCAGATGAAGGCTGCAGCTCAGACATTTTCTATTCTTGTAATAGATAAAAAGAAAATGAAATTATCTGAGGCCAATCTTCCGAAGATTGTTCTTGAGCAGACTCCTAAATACCTCCGCCGTTCAAAGGTTCCTATCGTAAAGGCTAAAATCGGTCCTAAGGTTATGTCCTTGATGTGTGATGCCAAGATATTTGACCTTATTCCCGTAAAGAAAGAGGTTAAGGCCGTCATCAGTGGCATCTATATTACAGATGTTAAGGGTTTAAGAAGCAATCTGGAGACCAAGGCTCCCAAGAAAAGCTTCTTCGGAAAAATCAAAGATAAGGTCTCAAAAAAATAGTACAAACGATACACTACAAAATAAATATAATCCTCTTACCCTCAAGACACAGCTTATCATGGTAAGAGGATTTTTTACTACTAAACACAAATACAAGCATTTGGATTCTTAGAATGCTTATTTGACAATGTAGAATGGAGAAATTATGGCTAGAAGAAAGAAAAACAACTTAAACAAAAGACTTTTTAAAGTATTATTAGCTATGTCTACACTACTTATGGTACTTTTGGTCATAGCTTTTATAAATGAAAAGACACTAAGTGATAATAATGAAAATGATAAATCCAAGGATATAGTAGTTTCTCAAGATGATACCGATTTAGAAGCTTCCAAGGAGACCAACTTATCCAACGAACCAAAAGACATGGTGGATTCAGCCGACCCAGCCCTTCCATCTCAGATAGATGAGGATCATTTAGACGAAGAGAATCATATAGAAGATGACGAACAACCTTTACCTGCAGATCCTATAGTTCTTGCCTTTGCTGGTGATGTTAATTTTGATGAAGATTCCAGGCCAGTAGCCCGTTATGATCGAGAGAACAAGGGAATACTCGGAGGAATATCACAAGAACTTGTAGATGAAATGAACCAAGCAGATATCTTTATGCTTAATAATGAATTTGCCTATAGCACAAGAGGTCGTGAAATAAAAGAGAAGTCCTATACTTTTAGAGCCCATCCAAAGAGGGTTGATATTCTAAAGGAAATGGGCGTAGATATTGTATCCCTTGCCAATAACCATGCCCTAGACTTTGGAGAGGAAGCTCTTCTTGATACCTTTACTACTCTTGATGAGGCAGGTATTGATTATGTGGGAGCAGGCATTAATATGGACCGTGCAAAGAAGCCTATATACTATACTATAGGTGATACCACCGTTGCTTATGTGGCAGCTTCTCATGTTATATATGCCATGGACTGGTATGCTACGGATACAAGACCTGGAATGATAGGAACCTATGACCCGACTTTATTTGTAACATCCATTAAGGAAGCTAAAGAAAATAGCGACTTCGTGGTAGTCTATGTACACTGGGGCAAGGAACGTGTCCACGAGCCCGTAGACTATCAAAAGAATCTAGCTAGAATATATATTGATGCTGGTGCTGACGCGGTAATAGGCTGCCATCCCCACGTAATGCAGGGTATAGAATTCTATAAAGGAAAAACCATAGCTTATAGCCTAGGCAACTACTGGTTTAATGGTTCAAAAAGAGAAACTGGACTATTAAAGATATACCTTAATCCCGATGGAACCACCGATACCCAGCTACTAGCTGCTATGAATGAAGATACCTATACCTATATGATTACAGATGAGAAGGCCCGAAATGATTACTATAAATTCATGGAGGATATCTCCTTTAATGTGACATTTGATGAAAAGGGATATGCCATTAATTTAAATCCTTAACTACTATATGAATTTGGTTGTCCGATATATGACTATCTCCATGGGATAGGGAGTACTCCATATGAAGGGTAAGCCTGTCTGCTAAATCCGCCTCTATATCAATCCTTGATGTGTCAACCTGAAAGTACAGGCTTCCATATGGGGTGTCATATACCGATTGTGTCGACTGGCTTAAATCAAAGGTCATATGGGTACTGTTATCACCACTTTTAATCATCTCAACCAAGCCGGGTGAGATTTTAATTGTGTTGATACTGTCCTTGTCATCACCCAATGTGACCTTATCTTCATTATCCCCCTCTACTGCACTCTCATTATATCTTAGAACATGAGCATGATTGTGAATATGATATTGCCCTATGGCCCTGGTGACAATCCTCTCCTCGCTCTCGCCACGGACTATTCCCTCTATAAGTATGTTGACATTTCTATTCATTTCTTTTCTCCTAATCATCCTAGCTCTTCAATATTAATATCTGTAGTTTCCTTTACCTCACAGGGCAATATAGTGTTTGCAAATTGTCTGAACTTCTCTGCTCCATCACTAACGTAGAATTCATGATTAGGCTTATGAGCTGAATCATTTATCAATCCATTATCTACGAGCACATCTCTTAATGATTTGGCCGTCTCGTATGCAGGATTAACTAACACTATTTCCTCTCCAACTATCTTTCGTATAGTTTTCCTAAGTAAAGGGTAGTGAGTACAGCCAAGAACTAAGGTATCTATATCCTTATCCATAAGTACGCTGATATATCTTTTTGCCATTTCAAATGTAACTGGATCATCAATAAGCCCTTCTTCAACTAAGGGTACAAACAAAGGGCATGCCTTTCCAAAAACCTTTACCATTGGATTGGTTTTACTTAAAATTTCATTATATATACCGCTCTGAATAGTTCCTACAGTCCCGATTACTCCTATTCTGCCATTCCTTGTGGTCTTTGCAGCCTCCTTAGCTCCAGGCTTTACAACCCCAATAATAGGTATGTCAACCTCTGATTTCACCGCCTCCAAGGCAAATGCACTGGCGGTATTACAGGCAATTACGATTGCCTTTACATCTTTATTCATTAAAAATCTGACAATCTGTCTTGTGTAGGTAGTTACTGTCTTTCTTGATTTACTTCCATAGGGAAGTCTAGCTGTGTCTCCGAAATATATAATATCCTCACCCGGTATCTGATTCATTATTTCCTTTACAACAGTTAGTCCGCCTATGCCTGAATCAAATACTCCTATTGGTGCATTATTTATCATAATAAAGCCTCCTGCTAATGTGAAATATGGCTATTTCTACCCATTCTAATGCGTCTTCATTTTACTATTAATTGAAACTAAGTTCAAGAGCTTTTCATCTTTCAGTTTATTCTGCCTATCAGTATAGGTTCACGTATATTTTATTAGTTTTTGGTCAATAATTAGCTAGAAATATTATTGGAGGTCTTATCTCCTTTAAAATAATATCTATAATAAGAGGAGGACTTATGAATAGGAAATCAAAAATAAAGGCTAGACTCAAATCTCTACATACTATAATACTTAATTTAGATAAATACACTCAGATGCATATGTCACTTTTATTAATACTTTTAACCCTCTCCTGGATATTAGCACAGGCTGTCCAATTACAAGGGGCTAAAAGCAATAGGCTCCAGGAAGGAATAGCCAAGGAAATCATTAGATTTCATGTGGTTGCTAACAGCGATAGCGATGATGATCAACAGCTTAAATATCAGGTTAAAGATGCCTTAGTAGAGGCCCTAGGCCCCTATCTTAAGGAGGCTAAGGATATAGATGAGGCAGAAGATATAATTAATAATATGCTACCCCAAATTCAGAAGCTAGCGGGCAATGTAATTAATGAAAAGGGCTATAAATATGCTGTCACCGCCACCCTTTCTCCTTCCTATTTTCCTACTAAAATGTATGGAGACTATACATTTCCGCCGGGATATTACGAGGCCTTACAGATAAGAATCGGTGATGGGCAGGGTAAAAACTGGTGGTGTGTCATGTTTCCTCCCTTATGCCTGGTTGATGAAACCTATAGTATAGTGGATGAGGAGAGCGAGGAAGAACTAAAACACCTTTTAACAGAGGAAGAATTCGAAGAACTAAAAAGCAAAAAAACACCTATAAAGATAAAGTTTAAGATAATTGAATCTTTAAAAAAGCTATTTGAATAGGGATTATGTTTGTCAAGTCCTGCCCCTTATGATAAAATACCTTTATCTATGCTGGATAGAGACTTCTAGCATAGATTAGGTCTAGAATTCGGGAGGATAATATGAATTCCATAACAGTCAAAGCTTATGCAAAGATAAATCTAGGTCTGGATGTAATTAGAAAACGACCTGATGGCTATCATGATGTAAGTATGATTATGCAATCAGTTAACTTATATGATACTATAAATATCAAGAAAACTAAATTTCAATCTATAACTTTACGCTCTAATCTCTACTATCTTCCTACAGATCGAAGAAATTTGGTATATAAAGCAGTAGAGGTATTTCAGGAGCTGCACCCAATAAGAAGTGGTCTAAGCATATTTATTAATAAGCGAATACCTGTTGCTGCCGGTCTGGCCGGCGGTAGTGCTGATGCAGCGGCAACCCTGAAGGGGTTAAATAGACTTTATCAAGCGGACCTGTCCCTAGAAGACCTAATGAAGCTTGGTCTAAAACTAGGCGCTGATGTCCCTTATTGTCTGCTTATGGGAACGGCTCTTTCTGAGGGAATAGGTGAAATATTAAGCCCCCTTTCCCCTATGCCAGATTGTAGCCTTCTTCTTGTGAAACCAGACATCAGTGTATCTACTAAATTTGTCTACGAGAATCTCCGCCTAAACGAAAAGACAAGACATCCCAATATACAGACTATGCTAGATGTTCTTCATGAAGGCAACATATATAAGCTTGCCCCTCTTATGGAAAACATTCTAGAATCCGTTACCATAAAAGAGCATCCCATTATCGGTGATATCAAGGTTAAGATGAAAGAAAGGGAGGCCCTAGCAGCACTTATGAGCGGTAGTGGTCCTACTGTATTTGGTGTCTTTGATAATCATCATAAGGCAGAAAAGGCATATAGGTTCTTTAAATCCTCAGGCTATGGCAAGCAAGTTATACTAACAAAGCCTTACTTTCCAGATGACAAATTTGAAAGATAGTTGTAGCAATTTTTCAAATACTACTAGCAAGCGGATAAAACAATCTCAGAAAGGCACAAATATGGTTAAGAAAGAATATACTTATAAGCATACTACATATGCCTGCTATCGTGGCTATATAACGCAGGCTATTATAAATAACTTAATTCCTCTTTTCTTCTATATATTTCACAGTACTTTTGATATTAATTACGAACAGCTAGCCTTCCTAATTATAGCGAATTTTGCCACCCAGCTTATAGCAGATATATGGGCTACCAAGTATGCTGATCGAGTTGGCTATCGTAAATGTATGGTGGCAGCCCACGGTTTAAGCTTTATAGGATTTGTCCTACTGGGAACCCTCCCCCTCATACTTAGCAATGCATATACTGGATTGATTATATCAGTAATTGTATATGCCTTGGGCGGTGGACTTCTTGAGGTTATTGTCAGCCCCATTATTGAAGCTCTTCCGAATAAGAATAAAGAGGGATCTATGAGTCTGCTTCATTCATTTTATTGCTGGGGACAGATGTCAGTAGTATTTATCAGTACCTTTATAATCTGGATAATTGGAACCGATATGTGGTTTATTTTACCCCTACTCTGGTCTTTGTTTCCTCTTTATAATATGTTTAAATTCCTACATGTACCAATTCTTCCTCTAGTAGAGGATGGTAAGGGAATGAACATTAAGGAGCTATTTTCCTCTCCCTCATTTTATCTTTTTATTATCCTTATGATTTGTGCCGGTGCATCTGAGCTTACTATGTCCCAATGGTCCTCCTTCTTTGCTGAGAAGGGTCTTGGCCTACCTAAGCTTCTTGGTGATCTTTTGGGCCCCGGTCTATTTGCCTTATATATGGCTATCGGAAGAGTTCTGTATGGTTTATGGGGTAATCGTATACCAATTAAAAAGACCCTCATAATAAGCAGCCTTCTCTGTGTAATCACTTATCTGGTTACAGTATTTAGCCCATACCCCTTACTTTCTTTGATTTCCTGTAGCCTTACCGGTATTACTGTGGCCTTGATGTGGCCCGGAACCTTTTCTCTCTCCTCAGCTAAATTCCCAAGAGGCGGAACTTTAATGTTTGGAATACTTGCTATATGTGGAGATATAGGTTGCTCGGTTGGGCCATGGATAACCGGTTTGATTTCTGACCATTTTACAAAGAATGAGAACATACTAGAAGCTTGGCCGAATATGAATCTTGATATTGAACAGCTAGCTATCAGAACTGGGCTCCTGGTAGCCATTATATTTCCTCTTATGATGCTTATAGGATTACTATTGGCTAGGAAGAACCGTAGATATACATAATCAAAATATTAGACAAAAGCTTGCTATGCAAGCTTTTGCCGAAACGCAGCCAGTATAAAAAACAGTCCACTGTAATTTTCAGTGGACTATTTAATATAACTATATTGATTTATTTATCATTTAGTGAGTCTCTCCAGCTTTCCATCTTGCTGATCGTACGATCAAGGGTGTCTCTGCTTATCTGTGGAAGACTATCTCCCCAAGCCTTCTCAGCCTGTTCAAAGCCCTTCTTTACAGCATCTATCATTTTATCTGCCATAGATGGATCTCCCCCCGACAGTGCTTTTGCAAAAGATAGTAGTCTTTCAGATGTCTGCTCCACTCCCCAGTACCCATCCTCTGCTATATCCTTCTGGGCCTGAAGTCTAGTCCCTTCGTCTACATGAATCTTTCCTTCCCTAAGCAGCCCATAGATATCTGTTGCCTTATCCATGGTTTCACCTTGCCTAAGTAACATTCTTTCTACTAAGTCTCTTAGCTTATTAGCACTTGCCTCTGCCTCAGAAAGAAGTCGGTCAATTGTTGCCTGGTCTCTTTGGTGAACCTTCTTAGAATCAACCGTCTTTTCATATACTGCCGCATCACCATTATTAATAGGAGCAGCCTCTTCCTTAATCTCTTTCTTATTATCATTACCTGTATACTTGATACTTGTATCATTATAGTTTGCTATCGGGTGTATACTCATTTCCTATCCTCCTTATAGTTGCTTCATCATTAGTTACATTGCATGTTACCATCCTTGGTAGTGGAGTTATCCTCCTTGATTAATAGGTATCTATATCCTGTATTCTTTATATCGGTGAATTATATAATTATCTTAATAAGCAAGCCTATGATTCTTAAAATTAAATTATATAGCCGAATCCACCTTCTTCATGATAATCAGTTTATCGCCTTCCTTGATATCATCATTTTCAAGGTCATTGATTTCCATGATTGTATCCACAGAGGTATAGTATTTCTTAGCAATATTCCACAGACTATCATCCTTTTTCACAACATATCCAACTATTCCAGGCATGGATTGTAGTTTCTCAAGATCCAATTCAGCCACTTCTAAATCTGTAATAATGGACTCTGTAATCTTGTCAAATACTATGGTATTTAGATTCATAACAGCCTTGACCTCAATCTCATCACTATCCAACATCATAACGCTTAATTGGTCTACGCTTGGCTTTATCTCATAGCTACTATTTGACTTCATTCCCTTAACCTCAATAGCCTGCGAAAATGGTATTGCTCCTTTTAAAGATGACAGGGGTCTTAAATCATCCTCTGAAATATAGAGGATGTTCATATCGATTATACCCTCCACCAGTAGCTCTGTTTCGCTGGGAATTATGTCATCAATCTTAATGACTCCATCTGAATAACATATTTGAAGTATTTTAGGTTGGTTATCAGGAACCTGAATTCGATCAGCTATTCTATATTTACTATTATTTTTAACTACCAGATTCTCATATACAGCATCACGAAGGATAGGGGTAATCTCCTTACATGGGCTATATACATCACATAGTATCTCAGGCTCCTGTATATCATAAACCTTAATCATCATTTCCAAGATAACCTCTAGATCTACTACCCTCTCTTCTCCATCCATATCAGGCTTGATTTCAATGTTTTTATTAAGAATTCTGAATGTAATATCCTCCACCATATTCTCGTTACAACCGTTACAATCAACAGTTCCACCGAAGGATATCTCAGTCTCATAATATTCAATAGGACTTTCTTCGCTTTCACTGGAATATAGGATAAATACGGGCATTTCTCCCTTGATAGTAAATTTATCCTCAAGAAGCCTTACCTCCATACTATTCAACCGTATAGCATCATATAATATTGATATTACATTACCCTTATTGGTTGGAAGAATAATTTCATCCTTGACTCGGAAGGTATCTTTCTTATCTACACTAATATCTGTAATTTCTATCCTTTTACTTATGTATTGTACGTCCTCTGGCCCTTCCACCATAACTCCAGTTTCCTCATCGTAAAGTTCCTCAACCGCCACATTTAGGCTTACAATTGACTTGACACTAAGCTTCCTTGAATTGATAAGTCCGGTGGACAAGTCCTCAAGTTCCCACTTTACGATCGGGTCATCGTCTGCACAGGTTAGCTCCATATTTATTATTTCATCAAATGGAATGGCACCTGAGATGTTATGTATTGGTCTTGCGTCCTCTTCACTAAAATATAGGACATTAAAGCCTAGCTCTCCCTTTATTAAGAGCTTATTATTCATGGCCTTTATTTCACTTATTTTTATATCTCCCTGCTGTGTTATAATCCGATCTATATCCGGTTTGATATCGGGAACATTAAAATCATCGTCCAATGTAAGCTGCAGGGCGCTCTTACATTTTAATTTATTCATATGAATATTCTTTTTTATTAACTCCACTAATATCCCTCCTTGAATTTGGACATACGATTACATGCCTCTGACATATCTTATTCATATAAAAAGGGATTTATGAATATAGAGAAAAATAAAAAAGGCCAAAACCGTAATCTTACGGCTTTGGCCATTAGTCTATGTTATCCTTGTCTGCACAAAATAAGCTCAACGTCCTTTGTTAAAACGTCCGTATAACTATATGACATAGTCCTTACGGGCATATCTCTTCCTGCCTGCGTCTTTACAAGAAAGATGCTTGGGTATGTTTCAGATATAAAGCCTACTGTTTCATCAATTCTGTGTCTGCCCCTGTTAATTCTGACTTTTACTTTCTTCCCCGTATGGCTTTTTACAGCATTTCGTACCTTATTTACATCCATCTGCTTCATCATATTAACTCCTTACTAATGAATCTATATCCATTGCTGAATCTTGTGCTACTATATGGACATAATACATTGATTTTGTAACATATTTTATGCATCATAGGTATTATAGCATGAATTTCTAATGAATGTCAAGAAATATTCTGACAATTCAACGCTAATTACGGCTTTTATCCAAAAACATGCACAGGAAACATCTCCAATTTTTGTTGATTTTTATGGAATATATTTAAACTCTAGTAAAATGTACCCAGAAGCATTTGGAATATATGCACAAAAGCACAGTATGAAAGCCAAATATATTAATCAATTTAACGAAATTCACCATACAAGATATGGACATTAGTCAAACAAATGGTACAAAATGTAGTGCTTTCCATTGGTTTGCCATTATTTGTCTCATCTTCTTTGTTCCTTATTCAAATACAATCTTTTTGTCGATATATTCAAGTTTTACTACAATATAGGGATAGGTTACACCCTGGGTTACTAAGTCATCCTGGGAAGGCCCAATAAGATTGGTATCAAAATATATGGCGTTGTCTGCAAGAAACAACTCCTCTACAGCAATACTGTAGCCACCGCTATTCTGCTTTCCATATCCGACTACGATATATAGAGAGTCATTATTAGAGTAATGCAATCTAAAGGGCTTCTCCTTCTTCTCATCAATTATTTCCTTCAACTCGCCGGGTAAATCAGCATCCTCTACTACGGTAAAATCTAGGTCCTTTATTTTTTTTATTTCTGATTCTTCCTTTTTGCATCCCAAAAGTCCAAAGGCAGTAATAATTATGAAAAGAAGCGTTATTATGGTTTTTAGCCTCTTCATTATATCCTCCATAAATGTCTTTATTTACTTAATCTTATGAACAGTTTGCCAAAATAATTCATTCTCCTTAATTAACCATTCCTCTTTCTTTACGATACAATTTTTTCGTGATACAATAATTTATATTTACATCATTTGGTAAGGAGTCTTAAATAGTCTATGAATTTTAATAGGTATAATAAAATGCTTATGATACATATTGCCTTAGCAATTCTCTTATTACTATGCTCAATATTTTTTGCTACGGTTGTAATTTTCTTTGCAAATAAAGGTAGTAAAGAAAATGCCAAAACTCCTTGCCAATCCCAATAACGAACGAGATGAGCAAGGAAGGCTTCTTCAATTCAAAGATTTACTAGAAGCCAACAATCATGTAAAGGGTTGGATAAAGGACAGTACCATGGATTATGTAGTGCTCCAGTCCTCTAAAAGCAACCCTGAATACTATCTTTATAAAGATTTTTTCGGAGATTATTATAAGGCTGGATCCCTATTTTTAGACCATAGATCATCAGTTGAGGCCCCTACTCAAAACCTAGTAATTCACGGCCACAATATGATCTCCACTCCGGAGAAAATGTTTCACTATTTAAAACACTATAAGGATATTGGTTATTATAAAAAGCATCCCCTTATATCATTTGACACCATATACGAGGAGGCTGATTATAAGGTCTATTCTATTATTAAGACAACGCCAAAGGCGAATAAGGATTATTTCTTTGAATATAGAAAATCCGAATTTAAGGATTCATCTGAGTTTCTTAATTTCGTATATCAGACACGAATTCGTTCACTTATTATTGTGGATGACGTAGATATAAATGAAAATGATACCCTTCTAACATTATCCACTTGTTCCTATGAGGTTGATAATGATTACAGGACTGTTGTATTTGCCCGCAAGATTCGAGAGGGCGAATCCTCTAAGGTTAATATGAAGACTGTAAGGGTTAATAAAAATCCCTTATATTGTGATGATTATTCAATTATTTGGCCGCCTTAAACCTCTTTAATCTCAGAGCATTAGTTACCACTGATACTGAGCTTAGACTCATGGCCGCTCCTGCAAACATAGGATTTAGTAAGGGGCCTCCAAATATATAAAGAATTCCCATGGCTATGGGTATCCCTATGGTATTGTAAGCAAATGCCCAGAATAAATTCTGCTTGATGTTACGGATTGTGCTTCTGCTTAATTGTATGGCTGTAGGTACATCCATCAGATCACTTCTCATCAGAACAATATCCGCAGATTCCATGGCCACATCAGTTCCCGAGCCTATAGCTATTCCAATGTTGGCCTGAGCTAGAGCAGGGGCATCATTGATACCATCCCCAACCATGGCGACTTTTTTCCCCTCAGATTGAAGCTTCTTTATCTCGTTAGCCTTATCCTCCGGCAGCACCTCAGACAGAACCTGGTCTATTCCAACCTGTCTGGCAATAGCCTGTGCAGTTCTTTCATTATCACCTGTAATCATTGCAACCTTTATACCCATATTGTGAAGACTATCAATTGCTCTTTTACTGGTGTTCTTAACAGTATCTGCAACAGCTATTATTCCTGCAAGGCTATTATCTATGGCGATATACATGGGGGTCTTTCCTTCATTTGCAAGCCTATCGGAACTTTCTTCTAGCTTCCTTAAAGAAATATTCCTATCAATCATCAGCTTGCGATTTCCAAGAAGTATCAGCTGACCATTAATGGTTACTTCTATTCCATGACCGGGTATGGCTTTAAATTCAGAGGCTTTCTCTGTCTGGATACCCATTGTTTCAGCATACTCTACTATCGCTTCTCCCAAAGGGTGCTCTGAACCCTTTTCAGCCGATGCTGATAGGGATAGAAGCTGTTTTTCTGTTATATTATCCGCTGTAATTATATCTGTTACCTTTGGCTTACCCTCTGTAATGGTGCCAGTCTTATCTAATACCACTGTGTCTATTGTATGTGCTATTTCCAATGCTTCACCGCTTTTTATTAAGACGCCATTCTCTGCACCCTTACCGGTTCCAACCATGATTGCTGTAGGAGTCGCAAGACCTAGTGCACAGGGGCAGGCAATAACCAGAACTGATATGAATATTGTTAGAGCAAATGTTATGCTTTCCCCACCAACAAGATACCAGGCAAGGCCTGAAAGAACTGCCAGCACTATTACTATCGGCACAAAGTATCCCGATATGATATCGGCAAGCTTGGCTATAGGAGCCTTTGAGCCTTGAGCATCCTCGACCAGCTTTATAATCTGCGCCAGCGCTGTATCCTTACCTACTCGTGTTGCCTTATAATGAATACTTCCATTTTTGTTAATAGAGGCACCAATTACTGTATCCCCTGTGTGCTTTTCAACAGGGATGCTTTCACCGGTCAACATGGATTCATCAACTGAGGTAACACCACTTACTACAATACCATCCACAGGCATCTTTTCACCGGGTTTTACCACAATAACATCTCCGACCTCAACCTCATCTATAGATATCTCTATCTCACGGTCATCCTTTATGATGGTTGCGGTCTTGGGTGCTAGGCCCATAAGCTTTTTTATAGCCTCTGAGGTTTTTCCCTTGGATACCGTCTCAAAATACTTTCCAAGGGTGATGAGTGTAAGTATTACCGCTGCTGATTCAAAGTATAATTCCATTGCATAGCTAGAATCACCCCTCAGAATCTGAATTAGGGCAAAGATACCATATATAAAGGCCGCACTGGTTCCGATTGCAATTAAGGAGTCCATGTTGGGGCTTCCCTTAAATAGGGTTTTAAATCCTACAATATAATAGCGGTATCCAACAACTACAACAGGAATTGTAAGTACAAGCTGCGCTATGGCAAAGGCCGCGGGCTTCATCATAGGGTCTATGAATTTAGGTAAAGGCATTCCTACCATGTGTCCCATAGAGATGTACAACAAAGGGACAGTAGCTATAAGCGATACTAGAAACCTTACCCATAAGGACCTTTGCTCTCTTGCCCTACTGTCCTTATCAATATCTATAATCGTCTCTTCGTCTACAACCTTATAGCCTGCCTTTTCAACAACCTTCTTTATATCAGAAATTCTTAGTTTAGAGGGCTCGTAGCTGATAGACAGCTTCTCTGTGGCAAGATTTACACTAGCACTTGAAACACCATCTAGCTTTCCTGTAACCCGTTCAACCGCCCTGGCACAGGATGCACAGGTCATACCCTCAATATTTAATGTCTTTGATACCGTCTCTGTAATAGCCTTATAGCCAGCCTTATCTACAGCATTCTTAATTACTTCTTCAGTTATCTTGCTCTCGTCATATTCCAATGTAAGCTTTTCAGTGGCCAGATTTACACTGGCTTTTGATACTCCGTCCAGCTTTCCTGTAACCCGTTCAACTGCCCTAGCACAGGATGCACAGGTCATTCCTTCTATCTTAAATGATTTATTTATCATAATTACTCCTCCTTACGAGTTTATTATTTTCCTGTAATCTTAGATAATATCTCAATTATCTCATCAATTTTCTCTTTACCCTTATCATGCTCAAAGGCTTCCTTAACGCAATGATTCATATGTTGTCTAAGTATTAAGAGATTTGCCTTTTTTAGTAAACCCTGGGTGGCAATTATCTGATTGGATATGTCAACACAATATCTGCCCTCTTCAATCATATTTATTGTTGCATCTATTTGACCTCTTGCTGTCTTAAGGGCAAGTTCAGCTTTTTTCTGTTCCTTATTCATAATAATACCCATAATACAATACCTCTAATATCTCTTAAAAAGGCATTGTTATTATTTCTCCTTTCTAGCAATAAATCTATTTTGTACCCCGCCCCCCCTGGAGGGGGTAAGCTAAGTATAATTGTTTTCTATTTATTTGTCAAACAAATTGTTTATTATATATTTTCTAAAATTATTGACTTTATGTTGCTTAAGTATATTTTTTTACTTTTAAGACATTATGATATAGTAAATTAATTTATAAAGTATTCTGTAGAGGGAGGATAAATCCTCCGTTATATGTATCTCAAATATTATATTTATCTAGGAGGATTGGATGGAAGCGAAAAAATATATTTGCCCTGTTTGTAAGGGTAAGGATCTTTATCTCAAGCATGAAGCCAGCTATGTATATTCTTATGTACTTGATTCTGATGCACCTGGTATGAAAAACAAGGAAATCTTTTCTCTTTTTTTATATGATAGGAGGGAACAGACCGAATCCTTGGAGTATGTGGAATGCGATAAATGTAAAACAAGATTTCAAAGCGATCTCTTATTTGGTTCATTAGATAAAAGCGACTTTACTTTATACGATTAACGTGGTAATGTAATATATATTGTCGTATATTAAGGAGTAAACTATGAAAAAACATAAAGCAGCCATAAGGGCTGCTCTTCCTCATACCTTACCTATTCTATCAGGATATCTTGTTCTTGGCTCTGCTTATGGAATTCTTATGAACAGTAATGGGATTTCCCTGCTTTGGACTGTTTTTTCTAGCATCTTCATATATGCAGGTTCTATGCAGTTTGTAACTGTTGCCCTGCTTGCTACGGGTTTTGATCTTCTAGGTGCTTTTATGATGACTCTGATGGTGAATGCAAGGCACATATTCTACGGCATCTCCTTTCTTGGAAAATACCGTAATATGGGGCCTATAAAACCCTATTTGATCTTCTCCCTTACTGATGAAACCTTTTCATTACTATGCAGTCTAAAGCCACCCTTAGATATCCCCGAAAAATGGTTTTATTTTTATATATCTTTATTTAACCAAATATATTGGATATCAGGTTCCATTTTAGGAAGCCTACTTGGCAGTCTGCTAGGCTTTGAAACTCGTGGTTTAGAATTTGTACTAACCGCTCTCTTTGTGGTTATATTTATAGGCCAATGGAAGACAGCTAAAAATCATATCCCTGCCATTATCGGCATCCTTAGTGCTGTAATTTGTAGACTGATTTTTGGAGCCACTGACTTTATTATTCCCTCAATGTTATTAATTCTTCTATCGGTAACCTTAAGCAGAGGCCCCATCGAAAGGAGAAGTTTAAAATGAATTACACCAATAGCCAGTTATTCATGTTCTTTGGTTTGGTCAGCCTGGCTACCATACTTACCAGGGCCTTACCCTTTATATTATTCCCAGAAAATAAGAGAATACCAAAATACATAAAATACCTCTCTGACGTTCTTCCCTATACAATAATAGGGATGCTGGTGGTTTATTGCCTTAAGGATATTTCCTTTAGAATACACCCTTATGCCTTACCTGAGATAATCAGCATTGCTGTTATAACCATCCTACACCTCTGGAGGAAAAACACCCTTCTCAGCATTGGTATTGGCTCCTTTGTATATATAATATTGATACAGTATGTGTTTGCATGAAAACATACATGTTTTATAGGTATTACGCTACAAATATCCGATTAAAGCAACAATTAAGGCTGCTGTAGAATCTACTAATGTCCTATAGGTATAGCCTATAAGTCATTTATCATTTACAGCAGCCTTTATATTTTATTTAATAATTCATATTATCTATATGCAAATTATAGCTCTAGTCTATAAAACTGATTCTATTGATAGTTTCGGTTCCTTTGATAAATCAATAAAGGTATTACCACAGCGAACAACAGGTCTTGATAAGGAGAGCTTATTGATCATAACAACCTCCCCTTCACGGCCGTCGCTTAAGCGTACCACATTATGAAGATAAGATTGTACTATCCGCTCAAGGAATATCATTAAATAACCTGGATCATATTTTAAGAATCCATCTCTTTCAAAGTTCTCCACAACATCAAATGGACATATAGCCTGCCTGTATGTCCTGTTAGATGTCATAGCATCATATACATCTGCAATGGCCACTATCTTAGAAAAATCCTCTATCTGATTTGCTTTAAAACCATTAGGATATCCAGAACCATCGCATTTTTCGTGATGCATAAGTGCCACATACTTAACTCTAACATCCAGATTTAAGTCCTTTAAGGCTTGATACCCTTTAATAGAATGCATCTTAATCTCTTCAAACTCATCTTCAGTAAGCTTTGAAGGCTTTGAGATAATGTGCTTAGGAATAAGCAACTTGCCTATATCGTGAAGTAGTCCAGCTTGAGTAAGTATCCTTGTCTCTTCCTTGGACATTTTCAGCCAACCAGCAAATATACTACAAATTAGAGAAACATTCAAACTATGTACATATGTCATGTCATCATAATTTCTTATTCCATGAAGCATTTCAAAAATATGTGTTCCATTACGGCCCTCACTAAGAATTCTATCTGTTTCTTCCAACAGACTTTCTAAATTAGCTTCGCCGTCACCATCAATAAGATTATTAAAACTGTCTTCTACCTTCTCAACCGATTCAACATATGTTCGGTTAAACTTCTTAAATTCCGGCGTACTTCTAAGCATCTCTATATAGGACTCTTCCTTATGGGGCTCTTCTACAGGATTCCCATCATATACATGTATACCGTATATATTATAGAAACGAAGCCTAGTAATCATCCGCTCATCAAGTTTTGTACCTTTTGTTATAATTAATTGGTCATTGGAAGTATATATGTCAGCAGCAACTATCATACCAGTTACTAGCTCATCAGTCCGTATTCTAACTGCTTCCATTTGCCTTCACCCCATCTTTCTTTTGCATAACCCCATAAGTCAAGTATACAATTTAATACCATTAATTACAAGCCTTACTTTGTATATGAACTCACTACCAAATACTTCTTAAAGCTCTATAACAATATCATATACTTCTTCTACACTTGCAGCGATACGGTCAGCACCCGCCTGTTTTAGCTCCTCTTCACTTCCAAATCCATATAAAACTCCAATAGAGAAGATACCAAACTCTTTAGCGCCAAGAACATCATATTTGCGATCACCTATCATTACAACCCTATCCATATTGGTTATGGAGTTTTTCTCCAGAGCATACTTAATTACAGCATCCTTACTAGCTCTACTGTCATCAAAGGTGGCGCCGCATATATCATCAAAATAATGCTCTAAATGAAAGCTCTTTAAAACCTTAACTGCAAGCTCCTCTGGCTTTGAGGTAGCTACAATTAAGTACTTTCCTGCTTGTTTTAGCTTAGTAAGCAGAGTTTCCATACCATCATATAACTCATTCTCATGGATGCCTCTTTCACCATAATATTCTCTGTATTTCTTAACAGCCATCTCTGCTTCTTCCTCATTAAATCCGTAAAACTCCATAAATCCATCCCGTAGAGGAGGACCTATATGCTTTGTTAAGCTGTCCAAATCATCAATATGGATATTCATAGCACTAAGTGCATATTGTACTGATTTTGTTATTCCCTCCTTCGGATTAGTTATCGTTCCATCTAAGTCTATCAAAATGTAGTCCATTCTTCTTTTCCTTTCACTTAACCGTTAATGTTCAATTAATATTTCATTCTTATTTATTCTTATCTATGGCTTTCTTACATGCTTTATATTCTTTTCCACCAGCTTTCTGGGAATCATAATCTGGTGCCCACATCCCATACATTTTAATCTAAAATCCATTCCTGTCCGTAAAATCTCCCATTCACTATTTCCACATGGATGGGGCTTTTTTAATCTAATAATCTCACCGACATTAAGATCCATACTTCTCCCTCCTGTCAGATTTTTAATTCATTATTTATCCTTAGTATAACATATAACAGATTTCAGTAAAATCTAAATTTATCTTGCATTATAAAACCATATGTAGTAGTATGGCAGTAGGCATAATGTAGTATTGATTACTATGTAATATAGTTTTAATTCTACGTCATGTATATTTGATAATATTTTTGTCAATCTTATATAATACTATTTTAGTCAATTACAAAACTCACGAAAACCCTTGTTTCTTGTGCGCACCTTATGTACCGTTACGAGGCGAAGGTAGCGAAAGCGGGCCTGCGATAGTTTGTTAAACTTGCGAAAGATATAAAGTAAGGTAGAATTTTGTAATTACTAAATTATACTATTTACCTGAAAGGAGCGGTTCAATGAAAAAAAGAATAATGAAAGCCAAGGATCCCGGTAGTGCAATAACGCACTTTATAGGTTTATTGATGGCGGTATTTGCATCAACTCCTTTGTTAATCAAAGCAGCGGCAAACCCAGGGCATGTCCACACGGTTTCGCTTGGGATATTTATTCTAAGCATGATCTTATTATATGTTGCAAGTACCATCTATCATACCCTAAACATATCAGCAAAGGTAAACCAAAGACTGAAAAAATTCGATCATATGATGATCTATATCCTGATAGCAGGTACCTATACCCCTATTTGCCTGATAGCCTTAGGTGATACCGTAGGTCTAGCACTTTTGGGAATCATATGGAGTCTGGCTATTATTGGCGTAATAGTAACTGGTTTCTGGGTTAATTGTCCCAAATGGTTATCATCTGTTGTATATATAGCCATGGGCTGGACCTGTGTCCTAGCATTTACCCAAATAATTAATTCTCTACCAACTGCCGCCTTTTACTGGCTATTAGCAGGAGGCATCATCTATACTATTGGGGGGGTGATATACGCCCTGAAGCTACCCATCTTTAACAAAAAACACAAGTACTTTGGCTCACACGAAATTTTTCACTTATTTGTTATGGGAGGTAGCCTCTGCCACTTCATATTAATGTATAAATATATAGCTATTATGCCATAAGCATACAGAAATACCGCCCCTTTCTATGAAAGGAGCGGTATATTATCATATCTATGTTAAGCAGCCGAATAGTTCTGGTAAGGTATCAAGGCAGTAATCTGTTCACACTCAGTATGAGGTAAAAAGGGATTCGGTTGCGAATAATCAAAGATATGTATCCTATCCCATCATTACCGCTCTTTTACCAAATGATTGATTACTATATTATACTCTTTCAACCCATTAATGTGACTCTTCATAGAGATTATATTACTAGACATTTCTATAATATAATGTAACCAAGGACTATCCTATCTGTTTGTACTTATCTAAAGCTTAAGACGGTCTAACAGCTCCTTACGCTGGGTCTCATAACCTGGTTTCCCTAATAGAGCAAACATATTACTCTTATAGCTCTCCACACCTGGCTGATTAAAAGGATTAACTCCTAGCAAATATCCGCTAACCCCACATGCAAACTCAAAAAAGTAAAATAATTGGCCAAGATAAAATTCGTTTTGCTCAGGTACGTTCACCATAAGATTAGGTACATTACCATCCGTATGGGCAAGAAGAGTTCCCTTCATGGCGCTCTTATTAATAAAATCTACGCTTTTACCAGCAAGATAATTAAGCCCATCAAGATCAACCTCTTCCTCCTCAATTATTATCTCCTCAGATGATTTCTCAATATTAATTATAGTTTCAAACAAGGTCCTTTGCCCATCCTGAATAAACTGTCCCATAGAATGCAAATCTGTAGTGAAGTCAACAGAAGCAGGATAAATACCCTTTTGGTCCTTCCCTTCGCTTTCTCCAAAAAGCTGTTTCCACCATTCTGATATAAAATGAAGAGCTGGCTCATAGTTAACCAATATCTCTATTGATTTCCCTTTCCTAAGTAATAAATTTCTTACTGCTGCATAAAGTAGTGAATCATTTTCCTCATAAGGAGTCTCAAGGCAATGCTTTCTCATACTTGATGCCCCTTCCATGAGCTTTTTGATATCAGCACCACTGACTGCTATTGGAAGTAAACCTACAGCAGTCAATACAGAGTAACGGCCACCTATATCATCTGGTACAACAAAAGTTTCATAACCTTCCTCTGTGGCAAGACCCTTCAGGGCACCCCTAGATTTGTCGGTTGTGGCATAGATTCTTTTTGCTGCTTCCTCTCTACCATACTTATCAATCAAGATTTTTTTAAATATACGAAATGCTATGGCTGGTTCTGTAGTTGTCCCCGACTTACTGATTACATTAATGGAAAAATCCTTATCCTTTATAACGTCCTTTAGGTGATTCATGTAGGTACTACTGATGTTATTTCCTACAAAATAAATCTCAGGAGTCTTTCTAATATCTTTTGAAACAGAATTGTAAAAGCTATGTCTTAAAAATTCAATTGAAGCTCTTGCTCCAAGATATGATCCTCCTATACCAATTACCAGCAGGACATCAGAATCCTTCTTGATCCTTTCCGCTGCCTTTTCTATACGGGAGAACTCTTCCTTATCATAATTAATAGGAAGATCAACCCATCCTATATAATCCGAACCCTGTCCAGTACCATTTATTAGCTGTTCCTTAGCTGTATACACTGCCATCTTCATCATTTCAATTTCAATTGGCCTAATAAACTTGTCAGTAGCAGAATAATTAAAACTTACCTTGTTTGTCATATACTCCCTCTCCTTCATTTTTTTATATGATATCAAAACAAGGATTAATAATCAATCTTTATTATTCTACTTTAGCCTGTCCATTATGCAAAAAATTCACGCAAGACGTCTTCTACAAGTTTTTCTTCCTCAGGTGACATTTCAGGAAGGCTTGTCTTCTCATCTTTACTGCTAGTGGCTTTTTTTACTTCTTCAGCCTCTGCAGCTACTTCTTCTAAGCTATCTAATATTTGCTTTTCCTCAGCCTTCTTAGTTGAGCGAAGCTCTTCTTCTATACTATATAAAATCTTCTTCTTTTCTTCCTTTTCCATTTGCTTCAATTTGTTAAGCCTTTGCTTTTCTTCAGCCTTTCTTTTAAGCTCTTCTCTACGAATTTTAAGGGCTTCACTCTCTTCTTGAAGTCTCTTTAACTCTTCCTCTCTACGTTTAGCTGCTAAGAGCTTCCTTTCTTCAGCCTTACGTCTTTCCTCTTCCCTTCTTGCTTCCTCAATTTTTCTTAGCTCCTCTTCTCTTTCTAATGCCTTCCTTCTTCTTTCTTCTTCCTTCTGCCTTTTCGCTTCCTTCCTGCGGTTTATCTCTTCCTTGCCCTCAGACTCATCCTTAACTTTTTCTTTCTTGGTACCAATTGTGGCAAGATACTCTAAGCGGTATTGCTCCAGTCTTTCAGGTTGTGATATTTCATGCTCTAATCTGACCTTACAAAAATTTTCAAGATAATCTAAGAGATTAAGACGAATCATTTGCTTTTTCACCGGTAGATTAATCATTTTATCCACAAGAATCAAAGCCGCACCAGCTAAAATACCCACAGCACCTGTGTATAAAATATTCTCTGGACTTATTTCGAAAACAACCCCGAAAACCGCGCTTATAGGGATGATTAGGAAGCTTAACAAAAGAACTTGTCCACTAAAATTCTCCCATGTGGATAATAAAAATCCACAGAATCTATACTTAGTCAGGTTTTTATCCACAAATGTATCCACATTATTAACCCCTATGTTCAGCTTATAGCAAGTTTCAAATTTCATTTTCATATGTTTTAAAAACTTATTCTCAGTGGCACCAAGCCTATCAGATTCCTTTACTAGGTATATATATACCAAATCCAATATAAAGCGTACTAGAATACCTAATCCGCATAGAGCAGCAAATACATAGATAATAATATTGTCATCATAAATACTTTTAACCATAAAAAACCCCTCTCTTCCATAATTTTACATTAATTATAGCTTGAAATGTATAATTTGAAAAGAGAGGGATTTTAAAATCGATAGACATGTCACGACATCAAACTACATAATATGGATATAACCTTAATATGCAATCTATATAAAGCTATCTTGAGGGTTCAAGATCCGGAAGACTTATATAAGTATCCAAACCATCGTCTGCTATATCAATTGTATAGCTTTTTGTTTCATAACCTTTCTTAATGAAGGTAATGACATGACTCCCTATAACCTTCTTAAAACTTCCAGGAGAAACCCCTTTAAACTCACCATTTAAATAAACCGAGGCTCCTGACGGCTTCTGAATGTATATTAATCTGTCACTGTCAACTATGGGATCATCATCATAATCTGTATCATTTCCAAGGGAATCTATCTGGTCAGCTGTATCTTCTTCATCATGCTGCTCATTATCCCAATCATTATATTCTATATGAATGCTATCTTCCTCCCCACTGTCTATGGAGTAGTCCCATTCTTGAACACTGACATTATCTCTACTTTCTAATTCAGGAAGACTTATCTGGATTTTCTTGCTTGAATAATCCACAAGTAGTTTACCACGATAGCTGGCATATCCTCCTAATGATACCTCTATATTGTGCTCTCCATATGCTAGCTCTATGGGACTAGCATAGGTCATTAACTCATTATCTATAAATAAATCTGCCCCTAGGGGAATGATTTCAAAAGTGGTCTTTCCGTACTTGACAGGCTCAGGACCCAAATCTCCTACAGATACTATAGTCTCCTCATTACGGTTTACTGTAATATTCTTTGTCCCGCTATACTCTCCATTTTCGATAGTTAAATTATAGTTGCCCTCCCGGACTGTGATAACCATATTATCTGTGACCTGTGAAACAGCCTCAAAACCTACTGTAATACTTCCGCCCAAAAAGGCTTCATAATCCTTTATTCTTACTGTTCCATGCCCCTTTGTAACTTTCACAGACCAGATAGTTTCATCAATACCCCTTACTGTTAGCTCATCCTGGATAGCCAAATCCTCCAGTGTAACAAATTTATCCTGATCTATCACAAAAGGGTTCTCAAACCTATAGTTTACCTTGGCGATTTTAATAGCCTTTTCCTCAGGGTATATAGTCATGTTATTTACTCCAACATATTCCCATGCGTTTTCTGAAAACTCTAAATTTGTTAGCTTGTTTTTAGGAGCCTGATAACTTACATCCACTATTAAGCCCTTTTCTACCCTATCTATAGATATAAACTGTCCATATTTATCAAGGAAGCTAGTTCCTCTAGTATAAGAAAGACTAAGCTCCTCCTTCTTATCAATATCATATAGCCGTATTACCCTAGCATCCTTATCCGTTTCTAATACTACTGCTGTTGTGTTTTTATCATTTATATTATTATCTTCTATATTCTCATAACTCTCTTGATTTCCTGGACTCTTAGAGTTTTTCTTAACACCACTTTTTCCACTCTTTCCAGCCTCAGATAAAGCGATTAGCAGTATAACTGTAAATAAAGTCAGACCAATCAAAAGGCTTAGGATTGGCCTGGTTTGTATCCTCGATTTATTCTTTTCCTTGTTTGCATTTACTGCCATTGTGACCTCATGTATATTAATTTCTTTTATTCATTGGTTATTTGCTTAATAAAGTAAGTATATCATATTTATCATATTAGGCAATCCCCCCATAATTACTATATAATATTGAGTCATGCACTTATGTGATTAAATAATGCTCTCTAACCGTTTTAAGAATTCTTCTTTCTTAGGATTCTGCTCTCCTATACTGTTTAGCTTCTGAATATTACGACCAGATATCCAGGCCTTTTTTCCATTAAAATAATAATTTGTTATCTTCCAGAATTTTTCTGGGTAAAGCAAAAGCACATATAGTATTTTCAGTTCTTTCTTTGATATTGGCTGTATTTTATCATAGGCTTCAATAATATTACTTCCGTAGAGGATATCCCAATTGTTTTTTTCCATAACCTTTCTTATAAATTGATATAGGTCTGAAATTTGAATTCCTACATATGATTTTTCAAAGTTAGTGGTTGCTATGGTTTTGTACCACTGGGAGGATAAATCAGCTGTTGATACTGGCTGTCTATTAATCCAACCGGGCGGTATATAGGTTTTTGTTATTGATTCATTTTTGCTCTTCATCATAATTATATTATGATATGTGTAGTTACCATGGCAAACAGTTTTGCTAGTGATAGCCTCCTCTAAGGCCTCGCTGTAGCTTGAACTTAAAAGTTTCTTGCTAGCTTCTAAACCCTGATCATAAAACTCTTGATAGAAATTAAGATAAATAACCTCGAATTTATTCTTCTGCTTTTTATCACGAATATAGCTATTTACCCTTTTTAGTTCCCTATTTCGCTTTTCAAATATATTATGAAGGTTACCAGAAATACTATATTCCATTTGCTCACTTGTAAGCTTAACACCTCTTAAAAGGCTATGTAGACTTGCCAGATTGGCGGAAGCCATTTCAATCTGTGACAGCTCTTTAAGATTACATTCCTCTCCCCAAAACCAGTTCTTAACAATATACCTACAACCGAATTGATCCGTAGCTATAATGTCATCCTCTATAGTTTTAACGTAAAGGTCTGTATTATAATATCCATGCATATATAGATGTTCCTTTACACTATGCTCAAATAAAGCACGATTTCTCGAACCCTCAAAGCATTTTAGCAGCTTTAAGCCACTATCGGTTTCTAACAGATAGGCACCCCTTGCCCTATATATGTTGTATACCTTAAGAGGATATTGTTTTAACACCTCTTGGCATTTCTCTTCCACAGCTTTCCACCCCCAACAATTGATAATATCTGTCTACTAATATTATGATATGTCTTATAATTTAATGAATAAAACAATGATATTTTAAAACACATAAAAGATACCAGGTACTTTTTACACTTTGTAAAACAATACCTGGCACCAATTTTACTTGTTTATTGACTTTGCTAAGTTAAGTAAGACTTCTTTGTCGTTTAGGGATGGATCCTCTAAAACAGCGTTTAGAAGGCGATTAAGGATTAAGCCCATCTTTCTTCCTGGCTTAAAGCCCGCCGCTATCAAATCCTTACCACTAATCTTTAACTCTTTTAGACTAACACATTCATTCTTTTCTATCATTTCCCCGTAGAGACGCTTGGCTTCCTCAAGTTGTTTGAACTTTTCAGCGTTTCTCTTAGGGTTTTTCCCGCTTGTATCTGCATAATTTACTTCAAATAAAAGCCTCATATAATCCTTGCCAATCTTAGCTGCAGCCTTCCGAATCCCCTTAGGTGATAGAGTAAAGCGATAATCATGCCATCTTACCAAATGAACCACAGCATCCAAGGTGTCATTATCGAATTTTAAATCCTTTAAGATTCTTTTTGCTGTTACGGCTCCCTTCTCCTGATGGCCATAAAAGTGATTCTGACCGTCCTTTCCCAAGGTTATGGTAGTTGGCTTTTCAATATCATGAAGTAGCATAGTCCAGCGTAATATAACTCTTTCATGGGAAGAAAATCTATTCTCAGAAATACTACCTGCAACGGCCATTACAGTTCTTATGGTATGCTCACCTACGCTGTAAGCATGATGTATGTTCTTTTGTTCTGTTACCATCATCTTGTCGAATTCCGGAAGAATTACCTTACTGATACCCAACTCATATATAAGCCTCAACCGATCAGGATGGTCCGATACCAAAAGCTTAGTAAGCTCTGTTCTAATTCTTTCTGCGCTTATATTCCTTAGGAGCTCAGCTTTAGCCTTGATAGCTTCTTTGGTCTCTTCTTCTATACAGAACTCTAACTGAGCCGAAAATCTTACCGCTCGTAGAAGCCTTAGGGCATCCTCATCAAATCGCTCAAAGGGATCTCCCACACAGCGGATTAATTTATTCTTTAGATCCTCCATACCACCATAGATATCAATGATACCATCAGTTGGGTTATATGCCATCGCATTTATAGTAAAATCTCTTCTTCTTAGATCCTCTTTTAAATCACTGGTAAAGGATACCTCCTTGGGGTGACGATTATCCTCATATATACCGTCCAGACGATAAGTCGTAACCTCATAATGCTCCTTATCCAATAACACTGTAACTGTGCCATGAGCAATTCCTGTGTCCACAGTTCTACGAAATATCCTCTTTACATCCTGGGGTTTGGCGGAAGTTGTTATATCCCAATCCTCGGGAATCTTACCAAGAATCATATCTCGGACACATCCCCCGACAGCATAAGCCTCAAAGCCATTATTCATTAATGTATCTATAATATATTGGACTTTCTCAGGAATCTGAAATTCCATAACTACCTCCTTTATACAGGCAGGTCAAAGTTCTGTTTTCTGGCCTAATACGCCTTGCCCCAATATGCCATAACCTTTGCAGGCTTATTACAACAAACACAATTATCATCTATATGCTCTTGTTCAAATGGCATACAACGGGATGTTGCTCCTGTTTTATCCTTTATCTCATTCTCACAAGCCTCATCCATACACCACATAGCCTTGATAAAACCAGGTTTGTCGTTAATAACACTCTCAAACTCTTCCATGTTTTTAGCTATATAGGTATGTGAGTCACGGTGCTCTTTTGCACGCTTTAGCATGTCTGCTTGAATAGTTTCAAGAACTTCAGCTACCTTGCTTTCAATCTCATCAAGGGAAACGAATATCTTCTCTCTTGTATCTCTTCTTACAATAACCCCTTGATTTTTCTCAATATCTTTTGGACCAATCTCTACTCTGATAGGAATTCCACGCATTTCCTGCTCACTGAATTTCCA
>JAAYPG010000029.1 GCA_012519905.1 Clostridiales bacterium
CGGGTAGAAACTCCTATTACCTGTAATGCAGCTAAAGCACTGGCAACCATGGTTAATGTCAATATCAATAGCGGGTAGAATACGTATACTTCTAAAGGATTAATAACAAATTCTATATTACTGGCCCCCATTATTTTAAAAGCCTTTCCCGCTGATAGGCGGGTTATTGGATTAGATAAGATAGTACCTAATACCATGGAAATAATAAGAACAATTCCTATACGAAGGACCTGCCAGCTTATGATTGCACTGTTTCTAAATCCGGTACTTTTTAATAATCCTATCTCAGCCTTTTCCTTTACAATAAATGTCTTTATCATTAGAATTGCAACAAGGATATTTATAAGTATAATAACTCCAATTATTATCTGCTTAGTCCCTTTGAGTTTTCCTGTAATATCACTAAGCATCTCATCCAAATATTCACTGCCTGTTTTGACATCATAGTCCGGATATAGCTTCTTAATCTTTTCTGTAAGCTGTACATAATCCTCATTAGTATCAAGATATTTGACTTGGATTGCTAAACTTCCTGTAGAATAATTATAGTCTAGCTTTTCTTTCTCTGAGAACCGTATACCTATACCCATATTATTCATTGACTGATAGATGGCCGTTACAAGGTAATCCTTATTAGTGCTCCCTATCTTTATGGAAACAGTATCCCCAATTGAAGCGCCTATCTCATCAGCAGTTATATGGGTTAAGGCAACCTCATTAGAATACATCGGTGCCTGCCCTGAGGTATAAACATATTGATCCGCTGTAACTCCCGTACCCTGCACTGCCAAGGATGTTATACTATAATCCCCACATGTTATTCTATACTGAAACGCCATTTCACAAAACACAGACCCATTAATACCATTTTCTTTAAGATTATATTCCATATCATTAATCAGATTTTCTATAACAGTACGACCATTGGCGGATATAAATTGCGCTTGAATACTGTCATTGACCATATATATATCTGACTCAGCCATATTAAAGAGGGAAACAAGTCCCTCGTCCTCCAGAGTGCTTAAAGAGTTCATTGGAGCTATAACCAGAATAATCCCTATCGTAAATATAATAACAAGTGCTCCGAACCGCTTTGGTGCACTTAGTATGTTGTTTATGCTTAAATATACTACTGCAGGCAAACGGGTTCTACCCAATCTTAAAAACCCTTTTCTTTTATAACGCTCACCTTCAGAACCATTTCTGATTGCAACTACTGGTGAGAACTTAGTGACACAACGAGTGCAGCTATAGCAAAACAACATTACTATTATAACAATCGCTATAGAACATAAGACATTTATAAAATTACCACTTATATAATCAGAAATAATTATATTCATAGAAACCTGATTGATGAACATATTACCAAAGGGTATGCTTACAAAAAACCCGATTATTGAACCGACACTAGAAATAACTAGATACTTTAAGATATACAATCCCCGTATCCTTCTGCTTCTTATACCAATAGCTTTCATTACTCCTATTTCACGATATTCTTCTTGAATATTAAATAATATAGTAAATCTTAATATTACAAACGAGATAATAATCAGGCAAACACTGACAACCAAAAGAGCTGCTGCTATTACCATATCCATTACATATGTGGTAGCAATCAAACTTTGATCGCATGCTATAAGTGAATTAAGCCCTTCCCGGTTAAAGTCATTCTTAAATTCTTTTATATCATAAGTTTCTACCGAATAGATATTTCCTATATAATTCTGATCAAAAGTTTCCACAAACTTCTGAAAATCATTGTCACTGATGATAAATCTTTTGATTCCCATCATCGGTGCACCTAAAAATGCGTCTTTCAAAACATCCTCAACAGTAAACTCCAGGGAAAAACCCTTGTATGCAAGAATAATCTTATCCCCGAGCACTAAATCATTCTCATCCATAACGTACTTTGACACATAGATTTCACCATCATTCATAGATCTAATCTCATTGTTCTTACTATCGAAGAATTTCTGTTGCTCAATCTTATAGCTAGACAACATACCAGTGGAATTTAATACAAACTTCTTGTCATTCTCCAGACTAATATTTTCCCTTGAAATGTATATGTGGTCATCTCTAGTCCACGACTCAACCTTATCATTTTTATTAAGGAAGTCCGTGATAGCACCATCATTTTCCTCTTTATTTAGAGTTATAAAGACATAATCACCCAGCTCTGCTTTATCAAAATATTGGGGTAAGGCAGTAACAATTGATATCAGATTATTAACACTGCTTGCAATAAATGCTGTGGCAAGTATTACAAATATCAATAAGATAATATTCATGATTTTTTGGCGCTTCAAATCTTTTTTTATAATTCTTAGGTACATTTTCCTTCACCTTCCGACTCTTGTTCCGATTCTTATGGGGTAATTATAACTTGCTAATTATTAAATAATCCTTAAATATAATAATTCTATATAATAGGACTTACTTTCCAATTATATAAAAAAGAGCCAATATAAGTACCCCACTAAAATAAGTAATGTACTCACATGGCTCAGTTACCCCTATTTGTGCCCCTATATTATATTATAAGTTTTCTATCTGCCAATCTATAGGTTCTAGGCCCTGGCTGACTAAGAATTCGTTTGTTTTACTAAAGGGCTTGCTTCCAAAGAATCCTCTGTAAGCAGATAAAGGACTTGGATGTGGCGCCTCAAGAATTAGATGCTTTTTGTTAGTTAGCATCCTCTTCTTAGACTGAGCAGGCTTACCCCATAGAATAAAGACTATAGGCCTATTCTGCTCATTTACAGCCTTAATTACAGCATCGGTGAAATTTTCCCAGCCCTTTCCCCGATGGGAAAAGGCCTGATGCGCTCTTACAGTTAAGACAGTATTAAGCAATAACACTCCTTCTCTAGCCCATTTCTCTAGATATCCGTTATTGGGAATATAATAGCCCATATCCTCATTAAGCTCTTTATATATATTTAAAAGGGATGGTGGTAACTCCTTACCCGGATTTACAGAAAAGCACAGGCCATGGGCCTGTCCTTCATTATGATAAGGATCCTGCCCAAGAATAACCACCTTCACCTCACTTAAAGGAGTAAGATGAAAGGCATTAAATATATCTTCTGCCTTAGGATAGATTATATGATTTTTATACTCTGCTTCTATAAACTTATAAAGCTCTCTATAGTAAGGCTTACGAAATTCGCCCTCAATAGCTTCAAGCCAGTCATTTGAAATAGGACTCATATGCTGTCCTCCCTTTTTGCAATTATAGGCCTTCGTATTAATGATACGAAAGCCTACGAATTATTTTATCTATAATATAACTATTAATTATATGTTTACATCTGAATTATAGCCTTACACTAATGCCCCTATCATTTAGGTACCGCTTAAGCTCCATGATTTCTAGCTCTTTAAAGTGGAATAAGGAGGCAGCCAGTAGGCCATCTGCTTTTCCTATAGTTACAGCATCATAAAAATGCTCTAGCTTCCCTGCTCCACCCGAGGCTATTACAGGTACAGATACATTTTCAGCAATTGCCCTTGTTAGCTCCAGGTCATAGCCAATCTTGGTACCGTCTCGGTCAAAGCTGGTAAGTATAATCTCTCCCGCTCCTAGGCCCGTCGCTTTGATTGCCCATTCTACAGCATCTATGCCTGTATCTTCATGTCCACCATTTTTTAGCACATTCCAGCCTGTGCCATCAGCCCTTTTCTTTGCATCTAGCGCTAGTACCACTCTTTCCTTGCCAAATTCATCTGCAGCTTCTTTTAGTATATTTGGGTTGGCTATAGCAGCACTATTAATGCCTGCCTTGTTGGCTCCTACCCCTAGAACCCTCCTAAAGTCCTCGATGGTTCTGATTCCCCCTGCTACTGCAAACGGAATTGATATTGCCTTTGCAATTTTAGACATGATGTCAAGATTAATATCCCTCTTATCTGTTGTAGCGGATATATCAAGAAATACTAACTCATCAGCACCGGACATGGCATATGCTTTTGCGATCTCCACCGGATCTCCAGCATCCTTTAAGTCTACAAAATTAACCCCCTTAACCACGCGGCCATTGTGAATATCAAGACAAGGTATAATTCTTATCTTATTCATAAATCCTCTCCCATCAAATATAGTTTAATTGTAAAACGATATGTTCTCTAATATAACATTATATACTGATATACTATACTTAGTCAGACTATCACTATTAATTATGTCTAAAGCTTCTTCCTCTGTGAGACTAAATACATTATATAATTCGGCTACAATTTGGTCCCTGACATAGTCTAAATCTGTTTTGATTCCAAGCATTGTTGCCAGTTCGATATACTTGTCATATCTTTGTAATCCCTTAAGTAAGGAATCTAGTGCCTCAGGATACTTTTTCATATGATAATAATTATTATATGAATTCAACTGTTTATTTACGAACATTACAGTCATAATCTTATCATAAAGCTCAATATCCTCATCCTTAAGTTCTATACCATAAACCTCATTATAGGCCTGTGAATATCTCTGCCTTCCAAAATAATCACGAGCATTCCTAATACTTAATGTATAGGAGAATATATTAGTTGTGATTAGAAGAAGTATTACTATTAATCCAAAGAATAATAAAACAATTGAGGCCCCCAACTTATTAATTCGTCCTTCATCTATCTCATCATCTAAGATTTCAATCTTCTTCTTTTCTTTCTTATCCTTCTTTTTCTTCTCAGCCTTCTCAGCCTTTTTAGCTTTCTTAGCTTTCTTTTCTTCCTCCTGCTGAGACTCTTGGTTTACATCATCGGATAGCCCCTGGTCTTCCCTCTGATCTTTACCCTTTGCCTTCTTCTTTTTCTTCCTTGCCTTCTTTGCTTCCTTGGCAGCTGCCGCCTCTTCCTGAGCTTTTCTCTCCTCAGGACTAAGATCCTCATCTTCTATATTAGCAAATAGTCTAGTAAACAAACCAGCCTTCTTGTCTTTTTTATTCTTTACATCTTTTTTATCTTCTGTGGAAGTAGGTTCCTGTGAAATATATTGTATTCCATTATCAGGATCAGTCAAAGTAGATATTGCTTCCAAGGCCTCTGAAAATACCTCTCCTACATCCTCTGGACTATCATTTTCAGCTTGATAATCTGTACTAATACCACCTAGCAGTTCAGAAATAGCCTGTATATCATCTTCAACCTGACTATCAGGGTTAAACTGGCTCAAAAGTTCTAAAAGCTCATCTTCCGGTGTAGAAGCAGAGATATCATCAGCCGAATCATCAGACGAATTATCAGTCAGACTTCCACTATTATCTGCTATATCTAGATTCTCTAGCAAATCCTCAAGAACTGGTTCACTTAGATCATCCTGAGTTATATCCCTGTCATCATCATGTATATTTAAAAATTCATTGTCGATATTATGTTCCATTGTGTCCTCTTGGTCTTCTTCATCTGCAATTTCAAGTTCAGCTTCTTCGTTGTCTTCTTCATCCGCGATTTCAAGAGCAGGTTCTTCATTGTCTTCTTCATCTGCGAATCCAAGTGCAGGTTCTTCATTGTCTTCTTCATCCACGATTTCAAGAGCAGAATCTTCATTGTCTTCTTCATCTGCGAATCCAAGTGCAGATTCTTCATTGTCTTCTTCATCCACGATTTCAAGAGCAGAATCTTCATTGTCCTCCTCAGGAGACATATGATCATCTCCATATGATTCCTCGTCACCTTCAATAACCTGGTCATCAAACTCCTTCATATAATCATATAGTTCAAAATCATTCAAATCATCCTGATCAATAAAATCTAAACCATCATTAATAGCTAACACAAAATCATCAGGAGAATCATTGCTTTGATGCTCCTCTTTCTTCTTCTTATATATATCACTTGCAGTGGTCGCCTTATTCTGTACAGAATTTAGTAGGTCGTCGAGATAAGACTCATTGGCTATGATATCTTTTTTATCTGCACAATCAACACAATATTCTGCTTCATCTGTAATAACTTTTTTACATAGTTTACATTTTGCCATAGGTCACCGCCTCTTATCTCATGTATAATTATTTAAATATTCTTAAGCTCTTATAAGCTTATTCAAAATTAACATTAGGATTAATTTCTTTTATTATATTTCTAATATCTAACAACTCTATCTTCTTATCATCTATTACTAATATCCCACTAATAGCTCCTTTGATAGAAGTACTTAGCTTCCTTCCAGGCTTCTTTATATTAGCTGTGGAGGTTCTATGAATTCTGTCGACCTTGTCAACATGAAACCCTATATTCATATCATTGATATTTGCTACAATCAGCCTCTCAATCTTATCATTGTCCACATCCTCAAGCTTCAGGCCTGCCACAAGATCAATAATAGGAATTATAAAATCCCTTGGCTTAATCACCCCTTCAATACATGGATGGGAATTCGGTATCTTCCTTGGCTCTTTATCATATGGTAATATCTCTCTGATATCATTAATATTAATACCATATGTATTTCCCCCAGCTCGAAATTCTAAAACTTCGATATTTCTATTTTCCTCGGTAAACATTAATTCCTTCTCCATTACTTTCCTCCACTTATCTTAACTTAATCCTCTATAATATATATCGCCAATTTTCTGCTTATATTATAGTCTATATACGCAAAAAAGACAAACAAAAAACGAAGTCAGCTATAAACCTACAAGTATTTCATATAAATATGACTACTGAAACAAGGAAAATCTTTCAATATTTTTTACTTTTAAAAAACTAAGTTAAAAGATAAAATAATAAGGTTACAAATTTAACATTCTGTGGTATAATGTCCACGATAGGTGGGTCAACCCACCAGATTATAATCATATTAATGGAGGATTTTACTATGAACGCTACAATTGATCGTGATGGATGTATTAGTTGTGAACTCTGTGCTGAAACATGCCCAGAAGTATTTCGTATGGCAGATGATGGATTAGCAGAAGCTTATACAAATCCCGTCCCTGCAGATGCAGAAGAATCAGCTCAGGAAGCTGCGGACAATTGCCCTACTAGTGTAATCACTGTAGAGTAATACACAATACTATGAGTTTAATAAAATCCCAAGATATATGGGCATAAAGAAAGTGCTGCATACCGATTGGTAATGCAGCACTTTCTTTATTGTATATGAACTATTATTATTTTGTCTCTAGGATGTACTGGTTAAGGATGCTCTCAAGCATTTCTTGTCTTCCAGACTTATTAGGAGTAACATTATTCTTTAATGCATAATCTTCTAATTCCTTAAGGCCAACCTTACCTTCTACGATTTCCTTACCAATACCCTCGGTATAGCTAGCATAACGCTCTGCCTTAAAGTTCTCAAATACCTTATCTTCAAGAAGCTTAGCAGCTACCTTTAAGCCTTTGGCAAATGTATCCATACCTGCAATGTATGCATAGAATAAATCATCATCTTCAAATGAAGGACGACGTACCTTGGAGTCGAAGTTCAATCCACCCTTACCAAGTCCACCATTTAGAAGGATTTCATACATTGCAAGAGTTGTATCATAAACGTTTGTAGGGAACTGGTCTGTATCCCATCCAAGATTAGGATCACCTGTGTTAGCATCTACGCTACCAAGAACACCATTGATTCTACTCATATTAAGCTCATGCTGGAATGTATGCATAGCCAAAGTAGCATGGTTTGCCTCGATATTCATCTTGAAATAATCCTGTAGGTTGTACTTTCTTAAGAAAGCAAGCACTGTAGCTGTATCAAAATCATACTGATGCTTTGTAGGCTCCTTCGGCTTAGGCTCGATTAAGAACTGACCAGTAAAGCCGATCTCCTTAGCATAATCAACAGCCATCTGTAACAATCTAGCAAGGTTGTCAAGCTCAAGACCTGTATCTGTATTAAGAAGTGTCTCATATCCTTCACGGCCACCCCAGAATACATAGTTCTCACCACCTAATTCCTTGGTGATCTCCATAGCCTTCTTAATCTGAGCAGCTGCATATGCAAATACTGTTGCATTACAGGAAGTTCCTGCACCGTGTACGAATTTATCATCACCAAATGCATTGGTTGTTCCCCAGAGGCACTTGATACCAGTACGCTTCATCTCTTCTTTAATAACTGCTACGATTTCGTCTAATCTTCTATTGGTTTCTGCTAAGTCTCCAGGAACTCTAGGAGCGATATCTGCATCATGGAAGCAGAAATACTCTATCTGTAGCTTCTCCATGAACTCGAATGCAGCATATACTCTTTCCTTTGCCTTCTTCATTACATCCTCTGTATTATCCCAGTCACGAGCCATGGTTGTGCCACCAAATGGATCAACACCCATGTATGTGAATGTGTGCCAATAGGACATAGCAAACTTCAGATGATCTTTCATAGGTTTACCCATAATTATCTCTTCGGGATTGTAATACTTAAATGAAAGATGGTTCTTACTCTGTGGGCCTTCATAATTAATCTTTCCAACATTAAAATATGCCATAATTTAGTCCTCCTTATATTTTTAATTTATATCAGTTTGTGTGCTTTGGTAGAAAAAGATACCTATTTATATTATAATACCCTTTTAAAAATTTGACAACTACTAATTTGTAAATTAATTAAACTAATTATATGGATTATCGCATTTACCTATATAATCTGACGCCTTTATATAAATACTAAGGACAAAGCAAACGGCAAAAAAGCCATATAAAGAGGCTTTTTTGCCGTTATTATAGAACATTTATTTAGATTTTGATTTTGAATATACATCAAAACCAACTGCTGCAAGAAGAACAAATCCTTTAATTGTCTGTTGCCAATCTATATTTACTCCCATGATAGACATACCGTTGTTTAGTACACCCATAAGTAAGCCACCTACGATTGCACCAACTACTGTACCAACACCACCTGATGTTGAAGCCCCTCCGATAAAACAAGCAGCAATCGCATCTAGTTCGAAGTTAACACCTGCTTTTGGCGTTGCAGAGTTTAATCTACCAGTGAATATAACACCTGCAAGGGCAGCTAAAACACCCATATTGGCATATACCCAGAACATTACCCTCTTTGTATTAACACCTGATAACTGTGCAGCCTTGGCA
>JAAYPG010000188.1 GCA_012519905.1 Clostridiales bacterium
CGCGGCATGCCATCTATATTCATATTGGCAATTACTCTACCATCATCAACGAAATCGTCGTATTTCTTTCTTTTTTTCATTTATCTCATCCTATCTTTATTCTTGACTGTATAGATGACATGCAACCTTATGACCTTCCTCGTACTCCTTTAATACTGGTTTCTTCTCCGCACAGATAGGCATAGCATGCGGGCACCTGGTACGGAATTTACATCCTGAAGGCGGATTAATAGGACTTGGTATATCTCCCTTAAGTATAATTCTATTCATCTTTACATCTGGATTAGATATGGGTACTGCAGACAAAAGTGCCTTTGTATATGGATGCATGGGATTAGCAAAAATCCGCTTCTTATCTCCCATTTCCATCATACTTCCCAAATACATGACACCAATAGTATCAGATATATACTCTACAACTGATAGGTCATGGGAAATAAACAAATAGGTATAGCCATACTGCTCCTGTAAATCCTTCATAAGGTTTATAATCTGAGCTTGAATAGATACATCAAGTGCACTTAAAGGCTCATCACAGATTATAAATTTAGGATTTAGTGCCACAGCTCTAGCAATACTTATTCTTTGTCTCTGCCCACCTGAAAACTCATGGGGATAACGGTAATAATATTGAGGTTGTAGACCACAATCTCGCATTACCTTCAAAATATAAGATCTATATTGCTCCTTAGGCACAATTTTGTGCTCTTTGACAGCTTCACCTATAATCTCTCCAACAGGAAGGCGAGGTGACAGACTAGAATAAGGATCCTGAAAGATCATCTGTATCTGTGGACGCATCTTCCTAAGTTCTCTGGACGGTATTTCACTAAGATCCTTGCCATCAAATATAACCTGTCCATCTGTTACTTCGTGAAGCCTTAAAATAGTACGACCCACAGTTGTTTTACCACAACCTGATTCTCCTACAAGGCCCATTGTTGTTCCTCTTTTTATAGTAAAGGAGACATCATCAACAGCCTTCACATAGGATTTATTCTTTCCAAAAGATATTTTGGAGACGGGGTAGTATTTCTTTAAATTATTTACAATTAAAATATCATCATTATTCATCTTATTATCTATATTCTTAATAGTCAGGGCTGACTACCTCCTCTCCTTTTCTTCTTCACTTTTATCGCTTCCGTCTTCATTATATAGATGACAAGCAGCAAAATGAGTTGGTGAAAACTGAATCATGCCCGGATATTCCTGGGAGCATATACCCATAGCCTTATCACATCTATTATAGAAATAACAGTGATTGGGCATATTTATCGGGTTAGGTACCTGCCCCTTAATGCTATATAAACGATCACCTTTTGTATTATGACTTCCTGGCTTTGATTTCATAAGCCCAATGGTATAAGGATGTTTAGGGTTATGGAATATCTCCCTAACTGTTCCTTTCTCTATAATTCTACCGGCATACATAACTACGACAGTATCTACCATTTCAGCTATTACCCCAAGATCATGGGTAATAAGCATGATACTTCCATTGATCTTCTCTTTAATATCACGCAAGAGCTCTAATATCTGAGCCTGTATGGTTACATCCAAGGCAGTTGTAGGCTCATCAGCTATAATTAGTCTAGGGTTACAAGATAGAGCCATTGCAATCATTACACGCTGACGCATACCACCTGAAAGCTCATGAGGATAACTGTTATAAACCTTTTCAACTGCAGCTATGCCAACAAGATTCAACATCTCAATGGATCTTGCTTTTGCTGATTCTGGTGTAGCCCCCTCAGTATGAAGCAGAACCACCTCATCCATTTGGTAACCAATCTTAAACACGGGATTTAAGCTAGTCATTGGTTCTTGGAAGATCATGGCGATATCTTTACCACGTATCTTTAACATTCTGTCCTTGGGCATTTTTGTAATATCATAACATTTGCCATCCTTGTCCTGATAGCGAATACTACCACTGACAATCTGGCCAGTTGGTGCCTGAACAAGTCTCATAAGCGAAAGACTGGTAACAGATTTACCGCATCCAGATTCACCTACTACTCCAACTATTTGGCCCTGTGGAATATCGAAGCTAACTCCGTTCACAGACTTTACAGTACCTACATCTGTAAAGAAGTAGGTATGGAGGTTGTCAAACTCTACTACGTTAGCAGGGTCCATCATCTGAGTTAGATATTCCTCTTCGCTTACGTTTTTCCTATTATTTTCTTTTTCGTACTTTTTAATTATTTTATTGTTTTCCTTACTGATGCGTCTTTCATCTTTTAACGTAAGGTAAGTTGTATTGTCAACGCCTTCTATTTTACCACGCTTTAATTTATCTAATAATCCCATGGTGTCACCTACCTTTTCATTCTAGGGTCAAATGCATCCCTAAGACCATCGCCAATAAAGCTAAAACCTAAAACTGTAATTACAATCAGTATACCTGCTGGTACCCACATATTAGGGTAGTTTGCAAGTATCTCCTGTCCCTTAGAAGGATCTGCTAGTGCTATCATTGAACCCCATGCAGCCCTTGGAAAGGGAACTCCAAGACCAAGGTAGGAAAGTGTAGACTCATAAAGAATTATTCCACCTAAGCCCAAGGTTGCACTTACAATGAGCTGTGGCATCGTATTAGGAACAAGATGCCTCATAATTTTATTAATAGATTTGATTCCTGTTGTTTCAGCTGCCATCATATATTCTTGCTCTCTCAGCATAAGAATCTGTCCTCTGACAACACGGGCAACTCCAGTCCATCCCATCAAGGTCAAAAAGCCCATAAGATAATATATTCTGTGTTCTGCTGGTATACTTTCAATTGAACTGATTGTTGCAGAAAGCACCAGAAGGATAGGCATGCCAGGAAGACAGGCAAATATATCTACAACTCTCATGATGATTTGATCGACCCATTTACCATAATAACCTGCTAATCCACCTAAAACTATTCCTAAAATCGTTTCTATAAATATAACTATAAAGGAAATCGTCAGTGAAATACGACCGCCATACATAAGGCGAGTAAATATATCAAAACCAGACGTATCGGTACCAAGCCAATGGTCGAAAGATGGAGGTGCTTTAAAAAGAACCTGCGTCTGGGATTTGTCATAATAATCATAAACCTTGCCATCTGGACCAGTAAACTGGGCCATGGTGACCATGTCTGTGGTTCTCTCTATTTTGAAAACCTCAGTTTCTTTATAACCCCAAGTTGCATCAACAATAAATGGTCCAATAAAAGAAAAGACAAATACAAATATAATCATAATAAGACCTACGATGGATAACTTACTCTTAAAAAACCTCTTAGCCACCATACGACTTGGAGATATAACTCTAAAATGCTGTTCCGCTTCTGTTTCAGCATAATCTTGATGGTCAGTATAATTCTGTTTTTTTTCGTTTTCAGTATTTAAAGCCATTAATATCCCCCCTTTATGATAATTTGACACGGGGGTCAACCACCATGTACATAATATCTGATATTAGCATACCTAGTACTGTTAGTATTGCTAAAAACATATTGTAACCCATAATAAAAGGAATGTCCCCCTGTTGAGTCGCCCTTAGTGCCATATAACCGATACCAGGTATAGCAAATACTGTTTCAGTAATCATAGCACCACCAAAAAGACTGGGCAGCATACCTGATAAGGACGTAACCAGTGGAATCATAGTATTTCTAAATGCATGCTTATATATTACTACCTTTTCGGATAGTCCCTTAGCCCTTGCTGTTCTAATATAATCCGAATTTAGTACCTCTAGCATGTTTGTTCTAGTATATTTCATGTTACCACCAACGCCCAAAAGTGTCAGGACTGCTAAAGGCAAAACTAAATGCCAGGCCTTGTCCAAAAAGATTTGAAAGTGTGCATCAGCAGCAAAAATCTTTGTTGCTGTCGTCAATCCCTGTAGTGGAAATAGGCCCAATTTTATAGCAAAAACATTCATAAGTAGTGCGGACAAAAAGAAAGAGGGTAAAGATGCACCCATCATAGCAAATACCGACACAGAATAGTCGTAAGCACTATATTGATTTACAGAAGCCTTAATACCCATCGGTATTCCAATCAGAATTTGTAAAATATATGATATAAAAGCAATAGCAAATGAAATCCATATATAATCTGAAAGAACTTCTGTTACAGGCTTACCATATAAAAATGAATGACCTAAATCACCAGATAAGGTGCTTGTTAGCCATGTTGAATAGCTCTTCAATATTCCTGTAAAGCTTTTGTCAGCTAGGCCATACAGTTCCTTTAGGCGCTGGACATCTTCTTTTGTCATTGCACCACTTTGAAGAGCGGCAGATGTCTGATTATCAATATAATCTGCAGGCATAAGCATAGTTAGCATATATATCAAAACTGATACACCAACTAGTATCAAAGCCGCCAATGCAATCCTTTTCAGCAAATATTTCCACATATTAACCCTCAATTCTCAAGAAGTAGTACAAGGCTGAAAATCTCAGCCTTGTACCCTTATTTTCTTTTCTTCTTATATTTCTTAGTTTAACTCAACATTCCAGATAAAGGATATAGGAGACTGGAATGGTGTTACATCTTCTCCACTAAAGAGTGTACTAGTATTGATAACATTCTTGTCGTAGACATACATATTCTTTCTCTGATAGGTCGGAACCTCTACAGCCAGTCCTGTGGATAGCTCTAACGCTCTCTTGTAAATAGCTTTACGCTCTTCTGTATCGATGGTAGAACGACCTGCCATAATTAAATCATTTAGCTCACTAAGCATTGCCTTTTCTTCATCTGAACCATTCTCAAATAGATAGTAAAGACCGCTTCTTGCTGCTGAGGTACCCTGATTTACCTTAGGATCTGAATGCCAAATCTGGAACATATCTGGGTCAACTCCGCCACTGCCCCATGCAGCTGCCCATACCTGAATTCCGGATTCATAAGCAGTACTCAGTTTATTTAAGAGGTTCTGATCGGTTTCAATGTCAACCTTTACGCCGATTTTCTCTAGAGTTGCCTGTGTATCAATAAAGATTGATCCTGCTGGATGGTCAGCAGCTCCAGATGGTAATGTAAACTTGAATGTAACCTGAGTTCCGGCTTTTTCATGTCCATCAGGATATGTCATTATATTACTTGCTTCGTCATACTTATATCCAGCTTCCAAGAATAAGGCCTTGGAGGTCTCTCCTGTTTCGTCATATGGGTATAGATTATCAGGATTGTCTGGATAAGCCCAAAGTATCTTAGTCATAGTACGATAGTTTACACTTGCTAATTCCTGATAGTAGTTATCAACTGCTAACTGTACATTCATAGCATGGGCAAGAGCTTTTCTAACTTCAAACTCTGGTATTGCCTGGCCTTGAATTCCAATATATCCATAACCATCATTGTCAACCAAGGTATATGCAAGCTTACTATAGTTATCTGCTCCAGCTGTGATGTCGTTAATAACTGTCATGGAAGCAGAAGGATCTGTATAGTGAACTGTACCTGTTAATACTGCATCTAACTCAGCACCTAATGAAATCTCCTGGTAACGGAAGGTCTTAATCTTAGGAGATCCAAGTAGGAAATTATCATTGGCAGTATAGGTAACTACATTGTCCTTATATTCCTGGAATACATAAGGTCCAGCTCCCATAGGCTTGTCGTTCTTAGTCTTTAGATGACTCATGAACTCTCTATTACCAGTGTCTACACCAAACTCATTTAATGTACCAGTATATCCTTCAGTATAATAATGAGCTGGTGAAACTGTAACACCTAATTTGAAGATCGCTGTAGGATCTACTCCATCAATAACAACCTTAACAAATTCTCTTTCAACACCATCATCACATAGCATTGTTCCAGAAGTAATTCCACTGATGCTCTTTATTCCTTCTTCAAGCTGTCCTTCTGATGAAATATATGCTGTCTTAATATAATCCTGGATAGTTAAATCTCCAGCTTTTTCTGTATTAATACCTGCATCGCTTAAATCATAGCCATAAGCTGCAAGAATGTTTTCCCAATAAATGTTTGCATCTACTGTGTCTGTTGCCAAATCATATTTGTTGCCTAAGCTATCTATAAATGCTCCAGCTTCATCTACTTCACCAAATCCCCAAAGAACCATTCCGAATGCAGCCTGCATATTAGCATTAGCAGCTACCTGATCTGGGGTATATGGAGCAAAATAGGATTCAATATAACTTGTATAATTTGTATTTACATAATCAATAATTTCCTGAGCAAAACCAGCTCCTGCTTCATCTAAGTAGCTCCAGAATTTTTCCTGTTGCTCTGCTGTTACTCCATTAGCAGGATTAATAACCATTGAACCATCATCGCCGGGTTGGATACCTGCTTCAAGAATAGCATCAACTGTTTTAAGTACATCTGAGCTAGTCTGTAGTCGATACTCATTTATTCCTTGTATGTTCATGGTATAGAATGTAGAAGAACCATCATACATGGGATCACTTAATACATACATTGAGAAGAGTACATCCTTAGCTGACATTGGTTGTCCATCACTAAAGGTAAGTTTGTTCTTCAGTATAAATGTATAAGTGGATGTAGAGTTATCATCACTTATTTCCTGTGTAAAATCATAAGCATAGCTAGGTACATCAATACCAGCCTCAGGCGCTCCAAGCTTATTATAGTAAAGTAGTCCAAGATGCGCCATACCATTCACATCTACGTCATAAGCTGATGTAGCAAAGAACGGACTGAACTTACCATCCAGGGTTCCAATGCTTACAACAAGCGGATTTGTCTCATTACTACCTGTTCTAGGTGTGACACTCGCGTCATATCTATTGGCGGGTACATCGGGAAGAACCTCTGTTGGTTCTTTTGTATCATCCGTTGTGTCGCTTGGTGTCGTTGTTGGTGTCTGCGTATCCGGTTGATCAGTATCGTCTGACTTTGACTTAGAGCAGCCTACTACTGAAAATACTACTACAATTGCTAACAGCAGTAAAAGCATGCTTTTAGTTAGTTTATTCTTCATAATTTCTCCTCCTTTTTTTTATAATATATTTAAATTTTAAATATATTCAGTAAAATAATGCTAATTTGGTCTTAAAAAACAAATAGGGGAAAGATATTCATTATAATTGGTCATTATAATTCGGATCTTCCACCTTATTGGTAACCCTCTTTTGTAGTTGTTCTATCTGGATTAAGTACTGATACAAGTAGTATCCCCTTGCTAATACCAAATTCTTAAATTAATCATACTAATATATATGCTACTTGTTCTATTATCTTGCTTGAATTATCAGAAACTATGGGTCCCATCACGGTTGTAGTACTGCAATGCACTAAAGCAAAATAGTATGATTTAACCCAGCTAGTATTAAAAAGGTCGTCAATACCGACGACCTAGTATGCCTCATGTATATCTCTTTAAATTTTCCCTATATATTATCTAGATTAATACAATAAAACCCAAATTTTCGTATCACTTGTATCTTTTATTAAAATATCATAGATATAATTTGTTGTCAAGCATTTGCTTATTCTTTCAATATATTACCTACATTTTTTTTCATCCTTTAAGCTTGAATAAAAAGAACATTTCTACCTTTAAATCATATAATGTCACATAAGGAGGGGTATAAGGTGTCTTATAATAAAAAGATTGGAATATTTGGCGGTGATAAAAGACAGGTGTATATGGCATTATCCCTTCTCGACAAGGGTTACAACCTATACTCATATAAGCTAGCCAATAAGATATCTCATAAAAACCACACCGAAGCCTGTGGTCTTGATCAACTAATGAAAAATAGCAGTGTGTTGATTGGTCCTATTCCTTTAACTAAGGATCTTGTTACCATATCCGATAGTACAGCCTGCAATTCTGAAAAAACCATCACCCATCTATTAAATAAGGATCATTTGCTTATTGGGGGGATGATTCCTCCAGATATTATAAGTGCATGTAATAAAAAGGGCGTTTTCTGCTATGATCTGATGAAAAGTGACAAAATAGCCATAATGAATGCTATCGCAACCGCTGAAGGGACTATTATGGAAGCAATCATATCCAGCGACAGAAATCTACATGATAGTAGCTGCCTTGTGCTTGGATATGGTCGTTGTGGCAAGGTGCTTACGTCTAAACTTTTGGGTATGAATGCCAATGTTACCGTTGCCGCCCGTGATGATGATGCACTGGCATACGCATATGCAACAGGTGCATCAACTGTCAATTTAAGAGATATAAAAGCCCTGCTGCCTAGCTTTCATTATATATTTAATACTATTCCTGCTCTTGTACTAGATCAGGATAGCCTGAAATTAGTATCCCGAGATGTTGTAATCATAGATATTGCATCCGCCCCTGGCGGTGTCGATTATGAGTACGCCCTGAATCATGGTATAAACGCCAAATTATGTCTTGGTCTTCCCGGAAAGGTTGCACCAAGATCGTCTGCAGATATATTATTGACCGAAATTGAAGCTCTCATAAAAGAAAGAAGTGGTTAAATGAATTTAAGTGGCAAAAATATAGGCGTAGCCCTTACAGGTTCTTTTTGTACTTTTGATAAGGTCTTTTCTCAAATCGAGAGACTTGTAAAGGAAAAGGCCAATGTATATACAATATTTTCTGAAAAATCCCAAGGTACAGATACTCGTTTCGGAAAAACTACTGATTTCCTTAGACAAGCTAAGGATATAACAGGAAAGGATCCCATCACAACAATTGTTGAAGCCGAACCCTTAGGCCCTAACAACATACTAGATGCTGTAGTTGTGGCTCCCTGTACAGGTAATACCCTAGCCAAGATGGCTAATGCCATTACTGATTCCCCTGTTCTTATGGCTACAAAGGGGCTCCTTCGCAATAATAAGCCTGTGATACTAGCCATCTCAACTAATGATGCCCTTAGTAACAATCTTAAGAATATTGGTTTATTAATAAATTTAAAAAATATATATTTTGTACCTTTCGGCCAGGATAATTATAAAGGAAAGCCCCATTCTATGGTTGCACATTTTGATCTAATACAGCCTACCCTTGAATATGCACTGGACGGACGACAACTACAGCCACTTATAATGGCTCCCAAATAAATAATAAGGGCCGCTGTGTATCCCCACATTATTTGTGCATACACAGTAGCCCTCTTTTGTTTTCATTCTCAAATGCCCTTTAGCCTTATGCTTCTTTGTTGGATTTCTCAATATCTGTGATTGCGCTTTTCTTCATCGGAATTCTGCAATTTTTATTATTACCGAATTCAACAATAACAACCTCATCCATTACATCAATTACAACACCATAAAACCCACTGGTAGTTACTACACTATCGCCCTTTTCCAAGGTTGAAAGCATTGCCTGCATCTGCTTTTGTTGCTTTTTTTGGGGACGAATCATCATAAAATATAACAATAGTCCTAAAATACCAATCTGTATGACCAGCAATAATAAACCGCCTCCGGTATTCGCTTCTGCTGCCTCTCCTGTCAACATAATAAAATCATTCATATTTATTACCTCCTAGGTTAAGTTAAGTTTATTTATCATTATATTGCTTAAAGCCCTCAAGCTTATTTTTTTTGTACTGCTGATAACGTTTTTCTCTGATGGCAAGTCTTATTTCTTCCATCATATGGTTATAGAAATAAAGGTTGTGTAACACCAATAGACGCATTCCAAGCATTTCCTTTGCCTTCAGCAAATGTCTTATATATGCCCTGCTATAGGTCTGGCAGGTAGGGCATGCGCATCCCTCTTCGATTGGTTTTTCGTCTAACTCATATTTGGCATTTAATAAATTCATCTTCCCTAAGTTGGTATAAGCATGTCCGTGCCTTCCATTACGGGATGGGTATACACAATCAAAAAAGTCCACTCCCCTATCGACTGCCTCTAATATGTTCGCCGGTGTTCCAACTCCCATAAGATATACAGGCTTATAGGCAGGAAGATAAGGTACTGTCTCTTCTATAATACGATACATCTCATTGTGACTTTCTCCGACAGCAAGGCCACCTATTGCATAACCGTCAAGATCCATTTCTCTTATTGTCTTGGCATGTTGAATTCTTATATCCTCGAAAGTACCACCCTGATTAATACCAAATAGCATCTGCTTCTTATTTATGGTATCTGGAAGGCTGTTTAACCTGTCCATCTCCTTTTTGCAACGAACCAGCCACCTTGTGGTTCTATTAACTGAGTCCTCAATATAGGACCGCTCTGCTGGATGAGGTGGACATTCATCAAAGGCCATTGCTATGGTAGATGCAAGATTTGATTGTATCTGCATACTCTCCTCTGGTCCCATAAATATTTTTCTTCCATCTATATGGGAACTAAAATATACTCCTTCCTCTTTTATCCTTCTTAGCTTGGCAAGAGAAAAGACCTGAAAGCCACCGGAATCTGTTAGAATGGGCTTGTCCCATACCATAAATTTATGAAGCCCACCCAATTTTTTTATTGTCTCATCCCCGGTTCTGACATGAAGATGGTATGTGTTCGAAAGCTGTACCTGTGTTCCAATACTTTCAAGATCTTTAGTGGACACAGCTCCCTTAATAGCGGCCACTGTACCAACGTTCATAAATACCGGGGTTTGTATGCTTCCATGTACAGTTTGTAATTCACCACTTTTTGCACATCCGTCCTGCTGGATTAATCTATACATAAGTCCTACTTTCCAAATATATATTTTATATACTAAATAACTAAATTTATAACATTACAAGTATACATTGAATATGTTTTATTTTCAACTATAAAATCATTAAAGTATGGCAGCAGATTATTTTGATAATTAAATCGAATATATAATTCTTGAGTTTTCGTAAATTGCACTTTGAAAACAAATAAATCTAACTAAAGTGCCAA
>JAAYPG010000189.1 GCA_012519905.1 Clostridiales bacterium
GATTGAGGCTGGGAAAATGTTAGGAATTGTAGGAAGGTCCGGCGCAGGAAAATCAACTCTGGTAAATTTGATTTCACGTCTCTACGATCCTCAGGAGGGTGAGATTTACATTGATAATACCGATATTAAGGATATAGCATTCAAGGATTTAAGAAGAAATGTGGCAATGGTTTCACAGGATACCTACATTTTCATGGGAACCGTTGCAGAAAATATTGCTTACGCCAATCCGGAGGCCTCTTTTGATAAGATCGTAGAAGCAGCAGTACTGGCAAGCGCTCATGATTTCATCTGTAAGATGCCTGAGGGTTATGATACCGTAATTGGGTCAGCTGGGCGCAATCTCTCCGGTGGTGAGCGGCAGCGTATTTCAATTGCCCGAGCTATATTGGCAGATCCTAAGATTTTAATACTGGACGAGGCCACAGCATCGGTTGATACGGAGACCGAGAAAGCTATACAAGCCTCCATTAACATCCTTATTAAGGACAGAACTACCATTTCGATTGCACATCGATTATCAACTCTGAGAGATGCTGACCGTTTGATAGTAATTGATAATGGTGAGATAACAGAGGAAGGTACTCACAATGAGTTGGTGGAGAAAAAGGGCGTATATTACAAGTTAAAAGAACTACAGACCAAAGCATTGGCGCTACGGGGTATTGATTAGTGAGGAGGAAAAAGTATGCAGGAAAATGATAATAATATAATTATTGATAATACAGTTGATGATGAGTTTGATTTAAAGAAAATGGAGCAGGAAACAGAGGAAATGCTCAAGCTTCGATTTCTTACAGAAGAGAATTCTGTATTTGCCCGAACAGAGGGCGGATTTGTATCCTTAAAGATTGAAGATGAGTTTTATAAAAGAGTACAGGTATATCGTATATTCCCATTTACTAACCCGGATGAATATATCTCTATTCGGGAACCTGATGAAAAAGCAAAAGAGATAGGGATGATTAGGGATCTAAGAAAGGACGTATCTAGTGAAACCAGAGAAATGCTAGAGGAGCAGATGAGATTACGCTATTTTACTCCAGTGATAGAAAAGATTATAGATATCAAAGATGAGTACGGTTTCGCATATTTTAACGTTCTGACTGATCATGGTGCTTGTAGGTTTACCATACATATGGGAGGTTCCTCCGTTGTTTACTTAAGTGATACCCGTTTGATGATAACTGATTTGGACGGAAACCGCTTTGAGATACCTGATATTACGCATCTTTCTACGCAGGAATTAAGAAAATTAGACTTGTTTTTATAATATAGAATAACTCATTAGATAAGATATGGGAGCAAAAGTCAGGTGTCATTATGGAGGAGAAGAATGGAATTACTATTTAAATTACCAAATCAGATTAAATCTTTTCTACAATTAATGCCTTCTGAAGAGATACGTTACTGTATCCCTCACGATTTAGCGAAGGACGGTACTTTTGGGGAGAATGGATACGTTATTGTTACTAGCAATCGTCTGATTGTGACAGATGAGCAGCAGGTAACATTTCAACGAGATTTAGCCTTGCTAGAAAAAATCAAAAGCGAGCCCCAGATTAATTGTGGCATTTTAGTTATAAAAGAGTATTCAGAGGAGTATGAAAAGCATATTGTACGCTTTTCCATGCGTCATCTTACACGCGCCTCCTTCCTTGCAAAAGGAGCAGAACTGCTTCGTGATAAAAAAAATAAGCAGGTAGTTAGCAGAGAGAGGGAGAAGACCTGCTTAGAATGCGGGCGCGCACTACCGGGTACAAGCAAATGTCCAAAATGTGATGGTAAAGCTGTAACAGCGGGTAAGCTATGGAATTTACTGAAAGCATATAAGGTTAGACTAATTTTAATATCTTTGGTGGCCATGGCATCCTCTGCCCTTAGTTTATATATTCCTCAGTTTCAGAAAGTCTTTATAGACGGTAAATTAGCAGATAAATCAGGAAGCACAAGAGACGTAATTATGTTTGTATTAGTTATGTTGGGCCTAACACTATTTCTGATTCTATTACAGGTGTTAAAAAACTGGTGGTTTGTGTCTCTGGGTGCGAGAATGAGTATGGATATTCGCAGGAAAATGTATCAGAAGATACAGGAATTAACCCTATCCTTTATTCAAGATAAGCGTCCAGGAGAACTGATGAATCGTGTAGCCTATGATACTGGCATGATTCAAAGGTTTGTTCAGGAGTGTTTGGGCCATATGTTTTCCTGCTTGGTTACTATGGTGGGAGCAATTGCAATAATGCTTTCCTTAAATGTTACAATGACACTTATATCAGTTGTTTTCCTGCCTATTGTATTCATGATATCCAATGCTTTTCGTAAGAATGTCCGTAGGCGTTTTCACCTCCAATGGGTGAAAAGTGATAAGATGAACAGTTCGCTTCAGGATGTAATCTCAGGCATGAGGATTGTGAAATCCTTTGGTAAAGAGCAAGCAGAGTCGGATAAATTTAACCGTCTCGCAAATGAATATGCAGCTGTACAAAAAAAGAATGAGATATTTTGGGCAACCTTCTATCCTTTGCTGACTTTTATTATGAGTATGGGAATCTATTTTGTATATTACTTTGGTGGCCGTAATGTTCTTGATGGATCTATGACTATCGGTACTTTGGTACAGTTCAATGCATATGCCTGGACCTTATATGGACCACTGGGCTGGATGACACATTTACCACGTATGATAACCCAGATGATAACCAGTCTAGAGCGTATCTACGATGTGCTGGATGAAGAACCTCTAATCTTGAATAAGGAAAATGCAATCAAGCATGAGATTCAAGGTGAGGTTGAATTTAGAAATGTACATTTTGGTTATAAATCCTATGAGCCTGTGCTAGAGGACATCAACCTGAAGGTAAAAAAGGGCGAGATGATAGGAATAGTTGGAGCCTCCGGAACCGGTAAATCAACAATGATTAATCTAATTATGCATTTATATGAAGTAGATGATGGAGAACTATTGATAGATGGTATTAATATCAATGATTTAGATATTGAAAGCTATCATTCTCAATTAGGTGTTGTGCTACAGGAGACATTTCTTTTTACAGGAACAATTCTGAATAACATTCGTTTTGCTAAGCCTGACGCAACAGAAGAGGAGGTTATACGTGCAGCCAAGATGGCCAATGCCCATGATTTTATCTGTAAAACACCGGATGGTTACAATACCTACTTAGGGGAGAAGGGCCATAATCTATCAGGAGGGGAAAGACAGAGAATAGCTATTGCCAGAGCTATCCTTAATGATCCCAAGCTATTAATCTTAGATGAAGCAACTTCCAGTCTGGATACGGAAAGTGAGTATTTAATTCAAAAGGCACTGGAGAGATTAACGGCAGGTAGAACAACCTTTGCAATAGCACATCGTTTATCCACCTTGCGAGGTCAGAATTGCAACAATGTTATAACAGCATTAAATCCCACTTTGCAATAGCACATCGTTTATCCACCTTGCGAGGTGCAGATCGGTTAATCGTTATTGATGGACACCGGATTGCTGAAATCGGTTCCCATAATGAATTGATGGAGAGGAAGGGTATTTACTATAATCTTGTTATGGCACAGCTACAGATGCAAAAAATGAATTCAGAGGACTCTGACGCTTCCTAATCGTAAGGTTGTAAGTAAGGATGTACAGAGATGGAGCCCTGGCACAATCTCAGTAGACACCTCGGCATAGTCGGAAAATATTGGCTATGCCGATTTTTTTTATATAAAATTAATATAGAATATAGTATAATTATTCCAATGTTGCACTTAGATTCATAGATAATTTAAAGTATTATTAGGAGGGTTACCATGGAGATTCTAAAGTGTGAAGGTCTTAAAAAGGTATATGGTACTAAAGATAATCAGGTTATAGCATTGGATAATGTGAACTTATCTATTGAAAAAGGTGAGTTTGTAGCAGTTGTTGGGGCTTCTGGTTCAGGAAAATCTACTCTTATACATATATTAGGTGGGGTGGATCAGCCAACAGAAGGAAAAGTAATAATATATACCATTTATCAAAGAACAAGGTTACATGGCTCTTTCTTTCTTTAATAATGCAGATGGAAATAATGATATGTTAAAGATACCGATTCTAGCTTTTACGGATAAAGCGCCTGTACTAAGAGAAGAGTATGCAAATTATGCCTTGCTTCAAGTGATGTCTGACATAGATCCAGAAATAGCAAAGATTAAAGAGTTCAGAAGAATTCCTGCAGACTATCTTACCGCAGCAGCATATGATGCTAGTGCAAAGGGTACTGTTGTAAGAGATTTCTATGACACATATGAGTATAGTGATGCTGGAGTACCTGGCAGTGCAGTTCAGAAAAATATGCTTGTATATCTTCCAGCTGGCTATAATGCAGAAGATAAGAATACAAGATATAATGTATTATACCTAATTCATGGTACATCTGAAGATCAAAACACAGTATTTGGTGATGATGATCCTAACGTAACAACTGTAATGAAGAAAGTACTTGATATGATGATTGCGGGTGGCGAACTTGACCCGATGATCATTGTTTGTCCTACCTATAGAGGTATGGAATCGGGAAGATTACAGTATGAAATAATCAATGAGATAATGCCGTTTATAGCTACCAAGTATAATACTTATGCCGCATCGGGTTCACAGGATGCTCTGAAGGCTGCAAGAAATCATCATGCAGTTGGTGGATTCTCTCAAGGCTCATCCTGCACATTTACCATTATGAGGAATTGTTTTGATTACTTTAAGTATTATCTACCAATCAGTGGTGGTCCAGGAAATGCTGATTTTGCCAGTGTTGTACAAGGCTATGCAATGAACGATTACTATGTGTTCGCATCCACTGGTACTGATGATATTGCTTATGGTGGTATGGTAAATGCAATTCCAGCTATGGCAAATCAGAAGGATAGCGAAGGTAATCCGATATTCATTTACAATGCAGATTTATCACAGGGTAACTTATACTTATTATTGATGAAAGACGGTACACATACCTGGCAATGTGTAAACCATTTACTATATAACATTTTACCAGATGTATTCTTCGCTGAAAAAGGAACAGAAAGTCCGATTGTTGAAACTGATGAGAACGGATTTACAGCAGAAAGAAGAATCGTTGGTACTTATGGAACACCTAGAATTGATGGGGAAATTGATGATGTTTGGGAGAAGGCAATCGCAATAAATCCTCCAAATATAAACAGTCCTGCGGTAGAAGCTACTGCAACCTTTAAGGTATTATGGGATGATAATGCTCTTTATGTCCTTGCCCAAGTTAATGATCCTAATATGACGCTTGCACCAAGTCAAGTACATGAGAAGGACTCCATCGAAATATTCCTTGATGAGAATAATGATAAGGCAACCTCTTATGGTCCTGATGACTTACAGTTCAGAGTTAATTATGGGAATGAACAGTCAGCAGGTAATGGTGATCTAAGCCGCTTCTATACTGCAACCAAGATAGGTGAAGGATCATACATCATTGAAGCAAGAGTTGAACTACAGAAGGTTGCAGCAAACAACACAATATTTGGTATAGAATTACAGGTAAATGATGGTATTAATACGAGCAGGGCCGGAACAATTACATTATTTGATACAACGGATAATGCATGGAGGAACCCAGCCGTATTTGGTGAAATCGTACTTACTGGTAAAAAGCCTGGAGATATTCCTGGACTTAATCCATATAAGTTGATAGCATTAGTTGAAACTGCTGAAAATTATGATTACTCTGCCTTTACTAAGGGAGTTGCAGCCTTCACAGCTAGAATAGAAGCAGGAAAAGTTGCAATTGCTACAGCAACAAGTCAGACCCAAATTGATCTAGCATATAATTCACTAAGTGAAATAATGACCTTTATGGGTATTATTACTAAATATGCTAGTATGAACTTAGATGACTTCAATAATGGCGATGAAATTAAGAATGCAATTAATGCTGCAGAAGATATTCTTGCTAAGGCTGATGCAACACAGGATGAAATAAATCAAGCTATTGACGCTTTAAATACAGCAATCGAAGGTATAGGAAGCTATAGCTTAAAGGATGTATATTCAGGCAAATTCTATATTGGTGCAGCTGTTCATTTGAATGGATTGAATGACCCAAGATATACAGAAAATCTATTATCACAATACAACAGCATCACAGCTGAAAATGATATGAAGCCAGAAGCATTATTAGATCATGCTGCATCAGTATCTGGGGGTGCCATTGTATGTGACTTTACTAAAATGGATCAATATTGTGATTTTGCTGAGGCTAATGGTTTGAAAATGAGAGGACACACATTCGTATGGCATAGCCAGACTCCTACTTGGTTCTTTAAAGAAGGATTTGATCCTGATGCTGCATATGTAAGTATAGAGGAAATGGATCGTCGTCTGGAGGATTTTATAAAGCAAGTCTTTGAACACATTAATGTTAAATATCCTGGTCTATTTTATGCTTACGATATCTGTAACGAAGTTGTTTCCTCAATGAGTATGGGATCAAACCATTGGGTAAACATTTATGGAGACTACTCCTATGTTACAAATGCGTTTGCATTTGCAAGAGCAGCATCAGAGGGTACTGGCATCAAGCTGGTTTACAATGATTACAACGAGTATGATCCTGGAAAAGCTGAAAAAATCATTGAATTAGTAGCAGATGCACAAGCTGCTGGTAATATTGATGGTATCGGAATGCAGAGCCATGTAAATATTGAGTATCCACCAATGGAACAATACAGAGAAACTATTAAGAAATTTGCTGCAGCAGGTTACGATGTTGAGATTACAGAACTTGATATTGCAACAAATATTAATGGAAATGGACCAGCACCGGATGCCGCTATGGCAGCAAAACAAGCACAGATTTATAAAGAATTGTTCCAGATATATATTGATTGCAAAGATGATATATCATCTGTAACATTATGGGGTATCAATGATCAGCATTCATGGCGTGGATCACAAGAACCATTGATTTACGATAGAGATTATAATGAAAAAGATTCTTACTGGAATATAATTTCTGTTGGTCTAGCGGCAAAAGAGAAATAAAATATTAATAAGATAGCTCAGTATCAATAGTGAAGTGCACCTCAAATCTTAGACATAATCTAATGTTTTGAGGTGCATTTTCATTGTTACGAATTTGCACTAATTGATGCATAATACTTGACTAACGACATATAATATAGTATCATTGTATCAAAAGTAGGTGATGCAATGAATCCGTACTACAATCAGTCTTATACAAGAGATCAAATAAATGTAATTCTCAATAAGATAAATGTACAGCTATTTAATGTGGATGGCGAAGAAGAAACTGTGGATATTTATACAAAGTTTAACATTATTGATTTATCATCAGGTACACGTACAGTGGTAATTTCTTTTCATAAACCAAACAAGCCGTTTGATTACCTATTTAGGTAATCAAACGGAAACTGAAAGGAGATGTTTGATATGGAGGAAAGAAAAGTTTTTTGTGAAGGATGCAGAAATGATGTTAATTTCTGCATAGATGAAGTTCGAATGGAGGGTACTATTAAAGGTGAAAAATATTCATATTTAGGGAAGAAAGCACATTGTGTTGATTGTGGTGAAGAGATTTATATTGCAGAAGTAAATGACAACAACTTGAAAGCGTTGTATGATTCATATAGGAAGAAAAATGGAATTGTTTCACTTGAAAAGATTTTAGATATACCAGAGAAATATGCAATTGGGAAGCGTCCACTATCTCTTTTACTAGGATGGGGTGAACAGACATTTTCTCGCTATTGTGAAGGAGATTTGCCAACAAAACAGTATTCAGATATTCTTAATAAAATCTATGATAATCCACAATATTATGCGGATATTTTGGAAAGTAATAAGGGAAATCTTAAAACAATTGCATCCTATGAGAAAAGCAGAAGGGCTGTTGATGCCATTCTTGGAAATTCTAAGGCTAAGAAGTCAAAGATTGATTTGGTTATAGGATATATACTTAGTCGTGAAGAAATCACTCCGCTCGCACTGCAGAAGGTACTTTATTATATACAAGGATTTTATTATGCTTTTTATAAGACATTTCTTTTTAACGAAGACTGCGAGGCTTGGGTTCACGGACCAGTGTATCGAGATATTTATTTCAGATACCGTGATTATTGTTGTAATCCAATTGATAGAAAGATTGAGGTCGATTGTTCAGTATTCACTACAATAGAAAAGGTATTATTGGACAGTGTGATAAAGAATATTTGCTGTTACAGTGGAAAAGTGCTTGAAAAATTCACGCACTCAGAGGCACCTTGGTTATCGACTAGAGAGGAACTTCCAGAGGATGCAGTATCAAATCGAATTATTGAGAAAAAACTAATTGGCGATTACTTTAATGCAGTTAAAGAGAAATATAATATGATTAATCCAAATGATATTAAAGCATATGCTCAAAAAATGTTTGAGCAGATCTGAGTTTGATTCTTAAATAATCTAAGGTTTCCAGGCTATCGGTAAGTATAACTGATTGATGGGAACCTTGTTTTTTGGTGTCCTAAATGCAAATTGTACAAATAGTAAATATATGGTACTATTGTTTGTAAAGGTGGTATAAAGAGATAAATGATTAAGTTAGGAGGAAAGATATGAATAGATGCATTAATGTACAAGTGAATCCCTATCTGGAATTTATGAACGCTATTCTACTGACAAGCAAATATAACGAAATGACTGCTCCATTTTTAGGTTTCAAATTAATGACTGATGAGGATAATGAGTATACCGATGCCATAAAGGCGTTCTTTAAGCCTTATCAGAATGAGTCAATATATGAGTTGATTGAAAGCATGATACCAAATGGTTTTATATTTTCAAGACCGGTTGAACTTATGCTAAGTCTAGGACCTTCTGATAATTTTGAGATATACTACCCGCTTTCACAACTGTGCATTCAGTATTCTGGTGGCCTAGAACAAATCAAAATACTACTAATGAGCTTAGTCTGTCAGCGGGTGTTCTTTTTCATGAGTATTCGCATCCTTTTATTAATCCTTTGACAGATAAATATTATGATTTAGTGCAGACCTATGATTATGCTTATGAAAAACTTAAGAAGTATAAACTACCTGCTTTTTTGTCTGGATATGGCGATTTTAAGGAATGCGTAAACGAACATTTTGTTAGAGCAATAGCTATTCACCTTATGAAAAAAATAAATCAAAAGGAAACAGCTGATGAACTTTTACGAGATGATCTGAATAGTGGATATAAATTCATCCCTGGAATCTTAAAAAACTTAATTATTATGATGCAAACAGATCTACCTTCTTAAATTTTGATCAGTTTTATCCTGAGTTATTAGAGGTGTTTAACCAGGATATTTAAAATAGTTTATGCAATTATTAACATCATTATATTACATAGCTATGAAATGGAGGAAATAGTATGATCAATGTTGGTATATATATCTATGATGGTGTTGAAATTCTTGACTTTACAGGCCCGTATTCTGCTTTTACTTCAGCTAATAAATTATCCAGAGAGAAAAAGTTTAATCTATCTCTATTATCTATAACAAAAGAGTTGATATCTACTCAGAATGGGATTACTGTTAAAGCAGACTTTTGTTTGGAAGATGTTAATAATATAGATATCCTAGTTATACCAGGTGGAAGTGAAGCTAGAAATGAAACAGCACATACACAAATCTGTGATTATATGATAAAGTATCACAATGAATTTCAATATATATTATCCGTTTGTACAGGAGCTTTAATAATTGCTAGAACAGGATTGCTTAGGGGAGGAAATGTGGTTACACATAAAAATGCATATACTTTACTAAGAGAAATAGATCAGAGTTTAACTATTTACAGCGACCGTAATGTCATAAGAAATAAAAATATTATAATGACAGCAGGAGTCTCAACAGGAATAGAAGGGGCTTTAAAAATAATTGAAGAAGTATGTGGAAACTCAATTATGCAGAAGGTAAGTGATAATCTATATTATAACTCAATTGAAGATAAGGTAAGTTATTAGGTGTAAGCAAGGGTTAATTTTGCAAACATACAAGTACTGATAAGACGAAGTTTAACTTGAAGAGGAGATACATATGGATAATTTGTTACATTTAATGGATTTGAATATGACACAGGGACTTACGATAATCATAGTTGCATTAATAGTCGGCTTTTCAAAAACAGGCATAGGCGGGGTTACCATGTTGGCCATACCTATTCTTGCATCTGTATTTGGTGGTAAGGATTCTACAGGTATTATGTTGCCTATGTTGTTAGTAGGAGACTTATTTGCAGTTTGGTATTATCGTAAAAGCGTGGAATGGAAGAAGGTATTTCAGCCCTTGCCCTGGGCTCTCGTCGGAATAATCCTCGGAGTTGTTGTTGGATCTTATATTAGTGATAGGACCTTCTTAACGTTAATTGGCATTATAATTCTAATCTGTCTGGGAATTTTGGTTTATTCAGAGTTGAAAGGTAAGAATATAAAGCTACCAGTCGAGGCCTGGTTTTACGTTCTTGTAGGAATATTAAGTGGCTTTGCATCTATGATTGGGAATGCTGCAGGCCCTATATTTGGTATCTATCTATTAGCGCTAGGTTTTAAGAAAAACAACTTTATGGGGACAAATGCTTGGTTTTTCTTCATAATTAATCTGACAAAGCTACCTCTACAGATTTTTGTCTGGCACAATATTGGTATTAGGACTATGACTATGACCATAGTAGTGTTACCTCTGATTGCCTTAGGTGCTATCCTAGGTTATTACATACTAAAAAAGATTAATGAAAAGATTTTTCGTTATATAGTTATTATCATGACAGCAATAGCTGCTATAAAACTTTTTGTTTAGAACATTTTGATATAAATGTTTTTAATGAAAATTAGACAAGTATAAATCTCTTTAATTAAAATTAGATAAATATCTAATAATATAATTGACATTAGACAACCGCTGTATTATTATATGCTTATAAAAATAATGCAGGGGGGTATTTGTCAATGAATTTTAAGCTTATCAAGCAAAAGGATTTTTCATTACTAATAATAGGCAAGCTAGTATCCTTAGTGGGAAGTAATATGTTACAGTTTGCCCTGTCCTTATATGTCCTAGCAATAACAGGTTCCGCCACTATATTTGCATCTATATTATCAATATCTATATTACCCAGATTATTGTTGTCTCCCATAGCTGGAGTTTTTGGTGACTGGTTTGATAGGAAAAAGTCCATAGTCATATTAGATTTTTTGAATGGGCTCATGTTAGGAGTATTTGCCGCACTATATATAATTAAGGGGGGCTTATCTCTTTTCTTAATCTATCTTCTGGTTATTATATTAGAAATAACAGAGATATTTTTTGGGTCAGCCATGTCTGCAGTCTTGCCTAGTTTAGTGAAGAAGGAAGAGTTGATGGAAGCAAACTCTCTTAATTCTTTAGTCATGAATATTGGAAATATATTGTCGCCTATTTTGGGCGCTATACTCTATAGTAGCCTTGGCTTTAATATTATATTGATACTTAGCTCTATTAGCTTTGTATTATCAGCTATTAGTGAAATGTTTATTAATATACCAAAGTCCCATAAGAAGCCGGAGAAAATAGGAATTAAAAGTTTTAAGACAGATTTAATGGAGGGCATTGATATTATAAAAAGCAATAGACTTATATCTACCTTGATAGGCCTTGGAACCATAATTAATTTCTCTATAACTCCCCTTTTTGGAATTGGATTAATTTATGTAACCAAAGAAGTATTAAAGGTAAGTGATATGCAATTTGGAGCTTTTCAAATGGTTCTATCTGCATCTATGTTATTTGCACCCCTATTATGTGGGCGGATAATGAAAAGGATAAGGATTGGCAGACTTATTCATATAAGTTTTGTAACCATAGCTATATTAATACTAATCATGTCAATATTTCCATCAAGCTTTATCTTAAGGACCTTTAATTCCAATATAGTGCCTTATGTTGGTTTGCTAATAATAACTTTCATAGTAGTATTAGTAGTAACAGTGTCTAATATCGCCGTAGGAACATTATTTAATCAGGTTGTACCCCTAGATTTAATGGGGAGAACCTCCTCAGTATTTAATCTTGCAGTTACAGTATTTATTCCAATTGGACAAATGATTTTTGGACTTTTATATGATATAATAATCCCTAGTGTAGTAATAATCATAAGTGGATTGATACTAATCATAGCTATAACATTATATAAGAAGGCTTTATTAAGCTATGATGAAAGAGAGTTAGAAGCTGAAGCTGCATCGGGAGTAGAAGTTGGAGCTGAAACTGAAGTAGAAGCTATAGATGAAATCGGAGTAGGAGTTGGAGCTGAAGCTTAAGATAGAGTAAATATTAGGAGAGGTATAGCAGATGAATTTCAATTTTTACCCTATAGAAAGTAGAATATTTGATTTTTTAGTATTTCCCAGTCTAATTTCTGAGAAAGAGCGTTATGAAAAATCAAAGGAAGAAGATGGTTTTAAAGTACCTTATTTTTCGGATTATTTAGATCTTCTAAATAGGGTAGAAGTACAGCTAGAACCCTATATAAAGGATATTAATATCTATTATATGAATAATCTCCATAGGGAATATGATTTTATAGATATGATATCAAGTCTGTATATGATATTTGGCCATAAAAGTGAAAAAGAGTATCTGGACATGTTACTAGGCTTAGATGATAAGGATATAATCAAAAGTATTGCATATTCAATAATTTCAGATAATGAAAACAGTGTAAATTATTCTGAGGAGCTTATGAACAGGGCCAAGGCCCTTAGCTTAAATAAAAGTGAACTAATCTCTCTTATTAAGGATTTACCTACTGAGGCATCTTCCAAGTGGAATCTATTTCTTATCATTGAAGAACCTGTTAAGTATATGAAAATGTATGTTGATTTAATGTACAAAGTACTGCCTATATTTACAGATTTCTATAAATCATATGAAGAGGAAGTGGGGAGGTATGGACAATACTTAGCCGAATTTCTTAATGAAAACGGGGCTAAAGGGCTAGAAGAAAAAACCTACTCTATTCTAGATTCAAAGATTCTTAATGATGAAGAAAACCGTATTTTGATCTCTTCAGTGCTACAGTATGGAATTTTCATTACTGGTGCTGGGCAGTATAGTTATATGTCTTGGGGCTTGAAGATGGATGAAGCCTTTAAGATAATGAAGGAAGCAAATGAAAATAAAATCAATGAGAGGGTGCAGGTCTTTAAGAACCTAGGTGATAAGACTAGATACGAGGTTGTAAGGCTAATAGCCTCAGGACAGACTTCTACTAAGGAAATAGCTCAGGCCTTAGGAGTATCTAGTGCGACCATATCCTATCATCTAAATAATCTACTTCAAGCCAAGATTATAAAAATCGATAGGACAGATAACCGATATGGCTATGTTGTAGACCATGAATTACTTGAATTAATATGTAATGAATTAATGAAAGACTTGAATAATCTCAAGAATTAACAGTACCAAAACAGTTAACTTAAATAATGCTCTTATAATCAAAGGTTTCCAGACTTTCGGTAAAAATAACCGATTGCAGGAAACCTTTTTTTATATAATAGGAAAGTTCCTCCTATTATAAAAAAAATACGCTCCGCTTGGGATGCGCACTCACGCGCTTTGTATATTGCCAGCAAAAGCTGGCCGCGTTTCGGCAAAAGCTTGCATAGCAAGCTTAGAGAGTTTCGCAAGCGAAACTCTTTATTGGCACTTAATTCCTTTATCGACATATTATAACTGTAAGAAATGGAATTAAATATAAGTGATACGGGGAGGTCGCTGAATGCAGTTTACAATAAAAGAAATCTTAGAACTTATATTAAAAAGAATGATCTTGATTATTATAAGTCTCTTTGCGGGATTAATTATATCCTTTATTGTTAGCAAATTTATAATAAAGCCATCCTATACAGCATCTGTGCAATTATATGTAATACCGAGTGATTCGGAGACCAGTGTAAGTTTAAATGAACTAAACTATGCTCAGAAGGTTGTTACAACATATATTAGCTTCTTAAATACAAATGTTTTTTATGAGAAGATACAGGAGGATACCAAGTTAGATTACTCCATAAATCAATTAAAGAAGATGACATCGGCAAAGATTATTAATAATACAGAAATATTTCAGATTAGTGTTACCTCCTTTAGTGCTGAGGATTCATATACCTTGGCAGAAAGTATGGAGAGATTAGCTCCCCAATTAATAAAATCTATAAAACCATCTGCAATGATAAGCGTAGTTGACCCGGTCGTTTTTCCTAACAGACCATCTGGACCCAATACTATTAAGAATACTATTATAGGAGGAATGCTAGGTCTTGCAGCCGTGGTAGTTGTTATATTTTTAGTTGAGATTCTGGATGTAAGGATAAATAATAAAGAGGATCTAATAGAAAATTACCAATTACCTGTACTTGGAGAAATACCAAATTTCTATCTAACAAGAGAAAGAGCTGTATCTAATAAAATTCAATTGATATCAAAGAAAATTATAAAAAAGAAGAACACTGTAGTTGATGAAAATATAAAATTCATTTATACTGAAGCATTCAAGTCCCTAAGAACTAATCTACGGTTTACATTATTAAAAGAGGGATGTAAAAAAATCATAATAAGCAGTCCTTTACCTGGTGATGGGAAAAGCACCACAAGTATAAACCTTGGAATCACAATAGCTCAAACTGGCTCTAAGGTTCTGATTATAGATTGTGATTTAAGAAAGGGTCATATACACAATTACTTCAATATTAAGTATAGACCAGGCTTAAGTGATGCCTTATCAGGATTGGCAGAATTAAAGGATGTGACAAAAACGACTTCCTTCGAAAACTTAGATATTATTCCTCTAGGGTCTATATCTCCAAACCCTTCGGAACTATTATCCAGTAGTCAGATGGAGAAACTTTTGATGGTGCTTGAAAAGGAATATAATTATATTATTTTTGATACACCGCCTGTTAATGTTCTGTCAGACTCTTTAAGCCTGGTTAAGTATTCAGATGGTTTACTCCTGGTTGTCAGGGAGAAAGTAACCTCCCATATGAATATAAAGAATGCCTTAGATAAGTTCAACCTATCTCATGGAAATATACTGGGATTTGTTCTTAACGATATCAAGACAAATCAAGCTAAGAAATTGGATTATTATTATTATCATTATGGAGCATCACATGATTGATATTCATACTCATATATTGCCTTATATGGATGATGGTGCAAAAGATACAGGGGAAGCCATGAAAATGATAGATTTCTTAAGATTTCAAGGGATAGACATAGCTGTTTGTACTCCTCATTTTGATCCTTCTAGTAGTTCAATAAAAGAGTTTACTGAGAATAGAGAAAAAGCATTTCAAACCATAAGTACAGATAATATTACCCTGATTGCAGGAAGTGAGACAGGATATCACGATTTACTTTATCAATATTCTGATCTGAATCAAATTTGCATTAGCAATACCAGCTATCTCTTGCTTGAGTTACCCTATAAGAATTTTAGAAGCGAATATTTACTAGAGAATATTGATAAATTAATGAGTTTATTTTATATCATACCAATTATTGCTCATATAGAAAGATACAATGCCCTTTGGAAAAGTAAAATAAATATAAAGAAATTATTGGGCTTGGGCTGTATTACTCAAATTAACGCAGACACCATTATTGATAAGAAAAAGAGAAGAACAGCACTTCATTATATAAAAAGTGGATTAATAGATCTAATAGGAAGTGATTGTCATAACATGTCGAGAAGGCCTCCAAATCTAAAGGATGCCTTTGTTATTATTGAAAAGGAAATTGGTAGTTCTTATTGTGACCTATTAAAGAAAAATGCAAATTCAATTATCAAGGGAGAAATGATAAGAGAGGAAATAGCTAGGCCTATGTTAAGAGGAAGTGAATTTTAATGAAATTAAACAGACTGAAACCCAAGATTTTATTTACCATAGATGCTTTTAGTGTTTTTATTACATCCTATATAATATATTATTGGATGCCAAGTGGTAGCCAAAATCACGAGAATAGATTAGATATCATGGTTTTTCTAAGCCATGTATTTGTAATATTAATTAGTATTATACTTTGTCAATTAATCATTAAAACCCATAAAATAATATGGAAATATGCTGAGTATAACGATTACTTAAAGCTAATGATTGGAGTAATAGGTGGTTTTTTGCTTTATATTATAGCGAATTACTTTCTTTTCACAAGTAAAACATCATTAATATTTTCGGTTTGCTCTTGTGCCGTATCTATCTTACTAATGTTATTGATGCGTTTTTTCTATAGAAGATACCGCATATATCTTTTTAATATGTCAAGAAACAAATTACCCTTAGCAATAATTGGTGCAGGTAGTGCAGGAGTACTTTTATTTAATGAGATTCTTTATAATAAAAAAACAAATTATTCTGTATCTTACTTTATTGATGATGATATAGATAAGATTGGAAAGAGAATAAGAAATGTAATGGTATATGGGCCTGTAAACCGTTTTAATGAAATTATAA
>JAAYPG010000190.1 GCA_012519905.1 Clostridiales bacterium
GCTTCGACCATATCCTGACCAACATTACCGACGTATTTAAGGTAGTAGTTATTAATTTTGTGATAGCTTATACCTGTTATATTACGCACTCCCTTTGCTATTACCGAAAGCGACTGCTGTATCTGTTGTGGGAGCTCATCAAAACGGGTAACAACAGGAACATTATCAATAAATACATCCATAGACACATAAATCTCTATTATCTTACCTACTATTTCCATGTTATTCTGGGCTAAATTAAAGGGATCATAGGCGGAACCTCCATCGCCGGTTGTAAGTACTAGATGTCCAGTTTCAGGTGAGAAATTTAAGGCATTTACTCCATTATGATTCATAAATGGTCTTCTTATATTTAGTAAGGTTCGCCTTCTTATAGGTTGACTATTATGCTGAAATACCCATTCTTCCACGGTATTAATATGATCATATCTGTTTTCTCTATCAGTCCAGCGAAGATTCAATGTTTCAGGACTACAGGGATCCGGAATAAATCTTCCGGACAGTGCACCGGGGCCTTGTGAGCCGGCCACAGAGTAGTAAAGATAGAAGAGTCCGTTATTAGTAAAATCCGGATGAAATGCTAATCCTATAAGTCCCCTTTCGTCATATCCACCGTTAGTACCCAGCCGAATAACGTCACTGCTGATATCTAAAAGTAGTTCTAAAGTGTTATTTCTAGTGTAAAATATTTCACCTACCTGGGTTGCTATAACTAAGCTTTCTTCCTGTTCTCCCGGGAAAATAACTGTCTTAATTACTGTAGTCAAGTTCAAATTATACACCAAAGGTTGTAAACCTACACTTATTCCATTCAATGTATTATCTCCTTAAGTTACTTCCCTATAAAATATGACAAACAAAGTTCTGTTAGTACCTTCTCAGTTCATATAAATAAACATAATAATAACTTAATCAAAAGGTAGTAGCATGAAGAAGGTTAAAGCGATTCGTTATATCTGTCTAGGAGGCATACTAGCAGCAATTACAGTTATACTGCAATCAGCACCCGTATACTTACCTGTTATCGGCCTAGTATTAAGTCCACTTAGTACATTGCCTATAGCTATTAGTAAAATAATAGCTACCCGGTAGCTGAGTCTGATTCCCATAGGTAAGATATCATAGGGAACAGTTCAAATACCGGGTAGCTTTTGATTGATATTATTTATAAACTAAGGGATATAGAGAGCAATATCACTATAATTCTCCAGCTATACCTAAGACAGCGATACCAATCATTACAAATAATATCAAGGTATAGTGCTGCTTGCTTAGCTTTTCCTTTAAGAAGATTCTAGATAGTATAACAGATACAATACTGTATGATGCTATCAGGGGCGCGGCCACTACAGCGTTACTAGACATGGCATAAACGTAGAAGAATTGTCCGGCGGTTTCAAAAACAGCTGCTGAGGTTCTTACCCCCTCTTTAAATATATTGTATTTTTGCTTCTTTATAACAGTAAGATATATCAAAGAAACTATAGCATATAAAAGCCAAGTAAATTCATAGGCTAGGAGGGCAGCTTCTTCACCTATCAGGCTAAGTTCATCTAAATATATACCATCTGCAATTGTTCCTATGGCATCCACTACGGCGTATAGGATAGGAAAGGTTATAGCTAGGATACTTATCTGATATTTTGGATTCACCTTTGCATTATCAGCCTGTAGAGCTGCATTCTGTAATTTCTTTTCTAGTATTGCTAGGCCAATAACGCCACCGGTTATTAACAGGATTCCTGCAATTTCAAGAAGGCCCAACTCTTGAGGAAAGAGAATTATAAGGGCTATAGCAGTCAAAGCACCGGATGAGTTTTGGACTGGTGAAGATATGGACAGCTCAATATATCGCAGTCCCAGGTAACCAATTAACATGGATAATATGTAGAAGAAGGATACCGGTAAGTACTTTATCATATCAAATGGATCAAATGTTATCCCCTTAATAAGCATATATAGGATAGCATGAATACCCATTACAAGACCGACCATAATTCCAATCTTCATGGTAGAGTATTTATCTTTACTGTCTGCTCCCTTTTTATAGAAAAGATCAGCAACACCCCATGACAGTGTAGTTAATAAGGCAAATAAAAACCACATATCTAGACTCCTTATGATGTATTTTAGTAGTAAAACGGTATAATTATATATGAAAAACATGTATTAGTCTATGGATTTTTTTATTTGTTTTCTTTTTTATTCGACCTATTCAATATTATGTATTATAATATTAGGAAAATAAGATTAAAGGGGAGTTGCTTATGCAGAAAATAAATACCACAAAGGCTCCTGCAGCCATAGGTCCTTATAGCCAGGCTGTAATTGTTAATGGAGTGCTTTATACTTCGGGTCAAATTCCCATAAATCCTGAAACCGGACAGGTTGTGGAGGGAGGAATTAAGGAGCAGACAATTCAGGTGATGAAGAATCTAGGGGCCTTGCTTGAAGAAGCAGGAACTTCTTTTGAAAATGTTTTTAAGACTACTTGCTTCTTGTATGATATGGGAGATTTTGCGGCATTTAATGAGGTTTATAGTAAGTATTTTACAGGTAGACCAGCGCGTTCCTGTGTAGCGGTTAAGGATTTACCAAAGGGTGTATTGGTAGAGGTTGAGTTGATATCTCTAGTGAAATAATTGAAAAAAGGGCTGTAGCGATATATAGATAGTATATTCGCCACAGCCTCTTTTTACGATTATTAGCAACTGAAAAAGTGATTATATAAAATTAGTATTAAGCTGATTTAACATTTGCATAGTTTGCTGCAACCACATCCCAGTTAAGCACCTCGAAGAAAGCGCTGATATAATCGCCGCGTAAGTTCTTGTATTTAAGATAATATGCATGCTCCCATACATCGATGCCTAGGATGGGAGTCCATCCATTATTGTCCATAATAGGGTTATCTTGATTTGGGCTGGAGGATACCTGTAGCTCGCCATTTTTATTGGCCGATAGCCAGGCCCAACCTGAACCAAATCTTCCGACAGCCGCAGAGGTGAGCTTCTCCTTAAGGGAGTCAAAGCTACCAAAATCCTTATCAATCCTACTTGCCAGATCACCTGAGGGCTTATTGTTTCCACCTGGCTTTAAGCTGGCAAAGTATAAATTATGGTTGTAATAGCCACCCCCATTATTTCTAACAGCTGCTCTTAAAGATTCATCTGAAATATCAGAA
>JAAYPG010000191.1 GCA_012519905.1 Clostridiales bacterium
AAGAAGCTGTTCATAGTCAGTAGCTATCTCCTGGATAAATAGTTCGACTTCCTTTTTATCATATCCTAAACCGCTTTTATAGGTTTTCTTTCTTATTTCAGATGGGGTCAGCATTCTTTACTCCTCCTACTTTAATACAGTATCAAGCCTCATTCTTGTTCAAGTATATGATAAGTAATAATTAGGTCTATTGATAAAGTAAAATCTTTACTGATAATCTTCCCTTTTTAGTTAGCTTGTTTTCTCCTACGAAGATAAACTTACCATGCCCGCGGACAGATACAACATCGTTTTCCTTAAGTGTGTAGCTGTTGGATAAAATATTCTTACCGTTAACAAACACCTTACCCCCTGCTATAAGTCCAGAAAGACTACTTCTGGAGCCCTTAAATGCAATGGATAAGATGCTATCTAATCGAATAGATGTGACTGTTCCGCTTATAGGTTTAAGATTCGGTTTATAGGTAAAATCTTGACTATCAATTAATGATGCACTTACTACAGTATGCTTAATCCGAGTTAACTCACTAATAATAAAACTGTCTATAGAGTCGCTACAAAAAAGATAGCTTTCATTCTTATCTAATATAATGTCACCGATCTTGCTTCTATCGATGCCGAGATTTAGCACAGCTCCTAGTATATCACGATGACTAAGCTTGTCCGAGAATTTCGGATTTAATGGCTTAATATGAATACAGGAAATGGGATATGAAATGTAACTTTCATCTTCTATGCTATTATCTCCGCAAAAACAAAGTACTTTCCTTTCGGCATCTTTATAACCACCATGGGAAAAATACTTTATCCTTTGTAATTCGTTTTTTGTTCGTAAAAATAAATTCTGTTCATGTAAATTCAAGAAGTCAGTAAACAATATACATTGACGCTGATCGGCCTTATGGGCCAAATCCTTAAAACGTCTCTGTAAGAGTTGCTCTTGTTTAACAATTGTGTTGTCCATCTTATTTCCTGTCTAATTCCCTGTCTAAAATTTTGAATTAAAGGTTGGTGGATCAAAATTATCATCCTTAATCATATCCAGATAATCCCCTGATATGTCCACTGTATCAGGTGACACGATGAATATAGAGCTTGATATGCGGTGTAGCCTTCCATTGATTGCATATACAGAGCCTGATACAAAATCCATGGTTCTCTGTGCCTGCTTATCATCAAAGCCTTCAAGGTTGATAACAGTAGCTCTTCCCGTTAAAAGCATATCACATATAACCTGGGAATCCTCAAAGGAAGTAGGCTTCATAATGCAGACCTCAAGCCCTTTTGGTGTCGTTCTAATAGGAACAACCTTACCTGCTGAGCTTCTTTCCACACCTCTCATCCTTTCTTTTTTGAATTCATTAGTGCTATGTATCTTTTGCTGACGCTTTGGTGTCTCATCAAAATCATCAACTTCAGGCTTTTTATCTAAGCGTCTGGATTTCTTAGGTTCGTTAAACTCATCATCATCCAAGTAATCATCAAAACCGTCATCTTCAGTTAGCTTCATTGAATTAAGAAAATTTTTAAAAATATTAGGCATCGTATTGACACTCCTATCTATAATGACATTATATTAAGATAAATAAATTACCAAATCCAATTACCGTATATCAGAGTAATCTCTATCACCAAAAATACCAGTACCTATACGTACCATAGTAGCCCCCTCCTCCACTGCCACTTCGTAATCTCCGGTCATTCCCATGGAGAGGATATTAAAGCTTTCAGGAACAAAGTATATGTCTGTAAGTCCATTATCAATGTTTTTTGTTTTTATGTCAATAAATAATTGTCGCATTTTACTAAAATACTCCCTATTTTTTTCAGGGTTAGTAACATATGGCGCAATAGTCATAAGACCCCTGACTCTAATATGGGGAAGTCTTATTAATTCCATGAAAAGAGGTATCAGCTCATCAGCACTAACGCCGTCCTTTGTATCCTCTTTTGCAATATTTACTTGTATTAGAACATCACATATAATATTTTTCTTTGCCGCCTCTTGTTCAATCATATGTCCAAGACGAACAGAATCCACTGAATGTATTAAAACGGCTTTGTCAATTACCTGTTTAACCTTATTTCTCTGTAAATGACCTATTTGATGCCATTTGATGCTATGACCATAAGCATCATTTAAATCATTACACTTTCTAACTAACTCCTGTACCTTATTCTCGCCAAAATGTCGGATTCCTAAGCCGTATGCTTCCTCAATCATATGTAGAGGCTTTGTCTTGCTGACTGCAATTAAAGTAACCTCTGAGGGGTCTCTACCTGACCTTTCACAAGCGGCTTCAATTCGTTTCATTATGTCAGTAATACGTTCCTCCATCATATGCATTCTCTCCCTTCAAGTCATGTTACAAATTGTGATAGTTAATAGAAAAAGTATAGGTAGTCTTATCCTAATATATTATTTTTTGCTCTACTACCGTATTTGCATCTAAGGCGATATGATCATATAGTGATAATCCATAGGATGTGTTTTTTTCTACAATACTATATGATTCATTTTGATAGATGATTTCAACTCTCTTGAATACTGCATAACCCATATTCACATTATATACACCTGTAAGCTTATTAGTCATGGAAAGCTGATATCTATTGCCATCTGTGGAGCGAATCCAAGTATTGTGTGAAAAGCTATTGGTATCCACATAACCATAAAGCTCATCCTGATAATATATATCGGCAGGAATATACAATAGTTTAACATCACCAGTATCCTTGTCGTATTCCTCTTTAATCAAGCCCTGTTCATTAGTATTGCCACCTTCAGTAAAATAGGACAAAGGAACAAGATAAAAATCCTTTGTAGTAATGGCTGATAATGGTATCTTTAAGCCGTGGGCAGACTCAAGATGAAGCTCAATATCTAGAAAACGGTAGTCTAGATAGTTTGATAGATGCTTGTCCATAATTATCTCAGCATAGTATGTAGAATCTATAGGATTTCTAAATATATCTAGAGGTGCTGAACTTTCAAAGTTATCATTTAATATAGTAAAATTCACCCTATCCTTGCCCAGAAGCTTTTCATGCTGCTCATCTGTTAAGGGAAGAATTATTGACCATATTTCAGATGTAACCAACTTATAAACCGGTGTATTGATAGAAACCATATCAGTGGTTCGTAGTGATGTCTGTTCATAATCCTTGTTTTCAAATATATTCTTACTCACAGCATCCCTGGTTAATGTCTCATAGTTGTCCATATAATAAGATACTATACCACTGCTATCACTTCTAAATACCTCATAGCTAAACTGGAAACCAGTTTCCTCCTGAATCTTCATACCCTTATCAATCATAGTTTCATTAAGTATATCAATCATTTTACTTTCCACATCTGCTTTAAAATCATAGACATATGAGAAGTCAAAATCTGAATACAGGTTATGAAACCTTTTGATTTCATATTGAAACTGTTTTGAATTATCACTAGATATAGTCAAAATATCATCGCTGCCTGTTATTAGGTCCATAATATTGGTGCTGTCATCTATGGAATAGACTGAGGAATTCTTTGCAACCCTAGCACCTTCCTTTTGAAAATAATAAATATAGCCAGCTTTTTCGGTTGTTACCAAATGTTCCTCTCTTAATACCAGTCCGGTAATACGGCTGTCTATGACATTAGACCCCTCTTGGACCTCATATATGGATATATGCTCTTTTGTAAAATAAATATATATGTTAATAGCAATATATATGAAAAGAATCAGGAAGATAACTATACCAATATTTAGTGTTCTTCTTCTTCTAAACTTAACTACTCTACCACTCTTACTCAAGCTTTCGCCTCCATTTACGAAACATGTTCTTCCGTTAAGCTTTATTATACTTAATAAAACTAACTGTTACAAGTAATATATTTCGATTAATCAATGCATAAAGGCGGAGAAAATGGAAATTATATTAAAAGAGATTAAAAAATAGCTATTCAAGTAATTATATGTTAAAAGGAGGCTCTTTAAATGAAGACATTAGATTATATTGCATTAATACTGGTTGCTATAGGTGCCATTAATTGGGGTTTAATTGGTTTCTTTGAGTTTGACCTTGTTAGGGCAATCTTTGGTGATATGACCTGGGTAAGCAGAATTATTTATGCTCTAGTAGGTATTGCAGGATTATATTCTCTTAGCTTCTTTGGTAGAATAAGAAATGAAGACTAGGTTTGAATGAGCTATTTGAAAATAATTCATATTTCTAAATCAAAAGGCTCCAATTAATTATATTGGAGCCTTTGATACGCTATACTATACAGTTATTTGATTTTATAATAACAAAATAATGGATATCGGTGATATCCTACAATGATACGATTACGTTCTGTTTCATATTGTCAGGGATTTGATCATAATTCAAAGAAATACTTATACATAGGTTAATTTTAAATTGATTAGAAATTAGATTTAGTTTATCAAATGCTTGCTGGATATTATCATCATCTATATTTGCGATAGTTAAGAAGCTATCTAGATATATAGATTGTATATCATGATCACGAGAAATGATACCGCAAAGAAAACCCATAAACTCGCTATAATTTTCTATCAGATAATCCTTTACATTAATTAATCTGACTTTGTTGGAGAGCTCATACATATGCTTATTATTTTTGTCAAGATAAACAATACTTCCTTTTGCGGAATTCACTTCGGTGTTAACCTTTTCAAGAAGGACCTTAGTCTTTCCCTTACCTTTAGCACCTGCAATTATCTGTATCATTGTAATCTCCTCCTTCTGATGGGTCTTATACAAGCAACCCTGATAATAAAGTGTGTTGGTGATTTTGTATAAAAATATTTTGTCTATAAATTAATTATAGTATAATTGCACATATAAAACAACTGATAAATCAATTCTACATAAGTAGAATTTCGTCTATTGAAGCTCTTTTGTTAATGACAGGATTTCAGACATATCAGAGTATAGTAAATCAAGGTCATTTGCCTTTAATATAATTGATATATACTGGATGTTATCATTATCTCTTGATAATAATATTAAGCAATTGCCTGCTTTATTAGTCATACCAGTTTTTCCTCCGACTATTGTTATCCCATCGGGGGATTCCTTCTCTTCCCGTAGATATAGGTTTGTGGAATTAAAGGTAAGTGTTTTTTCGTTCTTATCCTTATCCCTATAGGTTGTACTATAAGAGCTTTTATTTATTATATCTAAAAATGTATCATATTGAATTAGCTCATTAAATATTAGATACATGTCATATGCAGTTGAATAATGATTATCATCATGAAGACCATGGGAGTTAGCAAAATTGGTATGAGTTGCACCAATTTTCTTAGCCTCAAGGTTCATAAGTTTAACGAATTCCTCTTCACTTTTACTCATATGCTCTGCTATGGCAATAGCAGCATCATTTCCTGAATATATTAATAGACAATTTAAGAGATCCTCCAGTGTGATTACATCACCCTCTTTAAAGCCACAGACCTTTGCACCGGCTACCGGTATGTGAGAAGCGTTATGGCTGACAGTCACACTGTCAGTTAGTTCTCCGCGCTTTAGCACAACTAGAGCGGTCATAAGCTTGGTAAGGCTTGCGGGATATAATCTTTCATGGAGGTTTTTGGCATAAAGAGCCTGATTATTTGTAGTATCACAAATAAAAGCTGCCTTAGAACTGACCAAATCATCATTAGAGTTATAATCATCATCCTTAGCAATTACAAGATCCTTAGCAAAAAAATCATTTTCAGATAGTTTAATACCTAAATCAGTATTGGCTGATGATATATAATCCTTGTAGGAAAAAAAGTGATCGGAGGATTTCTGGCAGCCTCCAAATGTTAATACTATTATTAGTAGAATGGTTAGATATCGTTTCTTCAATTACATCCACCCTTTTATGATTTAAACAATTCTCTCCAATCTAAATCTCCTCGCTCCAGCGCTTTGATTAGAAGCTCGGCTGTAGCTAGGTTTGTTGCCAGGGGTATATTATGTTTGTCACAAAGCTGAAAAATATTATTAACATCCGGCTCATGGGATTTGGGTGTCAGAGGATCTCTTAGGAACAAAACCATATCTATCTGATTATGTTCAATCTGAGTTCCAAGCTGCTGTGTCCCTCCCAGGTGGCCAGCTAAGTATTTGTGTACCGTAAGATTGGTCACTTCTTCTATTAATCTACCAGTTGTACCGGTTGCAAACAAGTTGTGTTTGCTTAAAATTCCACGGTAAGCGATACAGAAGTTCTGCATTAGCTTTTTCTTTGCATCATGGGCTATCATAGCTATATTCATACTAAATACCTCCCATCCTATCTAGTTAATTTATTTGGCTGTAAACGAATATTTAAAATAATTCCGATTGCTATCATACTACTGATTAATGAACTAAGTCCTTGACTCAAAAAAGGAAGCGGTATTCCTGTATTTGGTAGGAGTGCTGTAGCTACTCCTATATTGACAAATACCTGAAAAGCAAACATAGAGGCTATACCAACAGCAATTAGCATTCCTATTCTGTCCGGAGCCTTTCGTGCAGTGGACAGGCATTTGTATATAATAAACAGAAATAACAACAATATCAAGACGCTTCCGATGAAGCCAAGCTCCTCTCCTGCCACAGAGAAGATAAAATCACTCTCTGCTATGGGAACATGTCTATAACCCCTTATGGCAGACTCACTATCATCAAAAAGTTTGCCTATCAGTTGTCCCGACCCGATGGCCTGAATGGAATTATCCTGTTGATACATAGTACCCGGATATGCTTCGGGGTTTAAGATGGATAGGATTCTTTCCTGTTGATAAGGATTTAATATAGCCTGATAGTCCTGTTGTACATACCAGAATAAACCGATTCCAAGAGGAATTCCTATTATAACAATTGGTAGTATAATCTTCCAACTTAAGCCAGCAGCAAATATCAGCATTGCAAAGATCATCATTAGAACCAAACTGGTAGATAGATCTGTCTGCGTTAATATTAGGAAAGTAGGAATTGCCATTAATATTATCGATAAGAGCAAGAATATCGCATTGTTAATTCTGTGCTCAAAGATAGTAAATAGCTTTGCAAAGAATATTATAAGGATAATCTTTGTTAGCTCCGAAGGCTGTAACTCAAAGAATTTCAAATCGAGCCAGCGCTGGGCATTGTTATGTTCTACTCCTATCAGCTTTACCAATACCAACAAAGCTAAGTTGGCCATATATAATACAATATAGAAACTACTTATAAAATGATAATCAATCAATGATACAATTGCTACTATCATCAATCCACCGATTAATCCTAATATCTGCTTTTTATAATCGTCAGGTTTTACCTGCTTTATGAGGAAAACTCCAATAGAAACTAGAGTAATAACCGCAAACAGTAAGGAAATATTATACCTCTTGAAATCATAATTCTTGAATTTAAACATCAGACTACATCCTTATTTCTTAGAAGCCTTCATATCCTTAATCGGAATATTAGCAAACAGAGCTGGGACTGACCCATTGTGTATTTCTGATTCTGTCTGCGTGATCTTAATATCAAGTCCATCTAAGTCAATTTCAATATATTTTGATATTACTGCAATAATATCATTTTTTATCTGTTCCATAACTTCGGGTGAGCAGCCTGCACGGTCCGATACCAGAACCAATTTTAATCTGTCTTTAGCAATGCTGCCGGTTCCCCTCCTTCTAAATAAATCTGCCAAACCCATGATATACCTCCCTAATATTTCCTTTTTCCAAAAAGTTTACCAAAGAATGATTGTCTTTCATTTAAATCTAAGAAAGGAATATCTTCGCCGGTTAATCTTCTGGATATATTCATATAAGCCCGTCCTGCTAGGGAATCGGAGCCAACCAATGGTTCACCTTGATTTGTAGATATAACAATATTCTCGTCATCAGGAACTACACCGATTAAGTCAACAGCTAATATCTCCATAACATCCTCACTGGACATCATATCTCCGCGCTTGACCATATCCATACGCAATCTGTTGACAACCAAATAAGTTTCATTCATTTCATTGGCTTCTAACAAACCGATTATACGGTCGGCATCCCTGACGGCTGATACTTCAGGGGTGGTAACTACTAATGCCTTGTCGGCTCCAGCTATCGCATTACGAAAGCCTTGTTCAATACCAGCCGGACAATCCATTAATATGTAATCAAATTCTTCTCTTAGCTCATCAGCCAGTTTTCTCATTTGCTCTGGTGAAACGGCATTCTTGTCTCTGGTCTGAGCAGATGGTAATAAGTATAGGTTTGGATAGCGTTTGTCCTTAATTAAGGCATTACGTATCCGGCAATTTCCTTCAATGACATCCACCAGATTATATACTATTCGATTCTCAAGTCCCATGACAACATCAAGATTTCTAAGACCTATGTCTGTGTCAATTAAAACCACCTTTTTCTCAAGCATTGCTAATCCGGTGCCGACATTGGCTGTGGTTGTTGTTTTACCAACGCCACCCTTTCCCGATGTAACAACTATTACTTCTCCCATATCTTATCCTCCAGTTCATTTTGAGGCAGTGCCTCCAGAATTCCATTTTATCTATTAACAAGCAGGTCTATATTATTACTGCTTGTATATATTCATTTATTTTATAGTCTTATATCATTAAGTACATTCTTGTTAAGTGGTTCAATATATATATTGTTATCTTCTAAGAAGGCAATTTTAGCTTCCTTAGTAGCATCCTTAACAGGCTTGTCCGGTGACCTGGCTATGACATCAGCTATTCTAATCTGAGTCGGTCTCATATCTAGGGCGACTACAAAGGAGTTGGTATTTCCTGTTGCCCCGGCAAAGGCATTTCCCTTTAATGATCCTAGAACTATGATGTTTCCTTTGGATACTACCCGGGCTCCGTTATTTACATCACCTATTATGACTACACTATTTTCAAACTCTAAAGAAGCGCCTGAACGTAAAATACCCTTATAGAACTGTCCAGTATTATTATCAAGCTCCATAAGCTTTTCCTCAAGGGTCTTTTTGAAGAGCTCTTCCTTTTTGGGATCATTTTCTATAACACAGACAATTTTCATATCAGTATTTTTCCCAATTATGTCTAAAATATCCTGTTGCTCTTCATTAGTTAGAGTTCTTCCTTCAAAACTTATTGCCATTTTTGCATTTTCAAAGAATTTACTTGATTCTTTGAATTTATCTGCAATCTGCTTTTTTAGCACTTTAAAGTCGACATCAGGGTTCAAAACAAGACTTATGCCATATTTATTACCTTTAATCATCACTGAATTATTAACAGATTTCATTGTTATCTCCTAATGTTATATATTTATTATGATTAATCCGAAAACGCAGCAATATCATTTTCGGGTAGGATTGCTTCATTAGACGCTAATTCATCATTGTTGCCTAAATCAAAGTATAATTGATATATATCTCTGGCAGTCTCTGCTGCATTACCGGAGGTATGTCCATTGGGAATAACCACAGTTACAGAGATTTCGGGTTTTTCATAAGGGGCAAAGGAAACAAATAATGCATTGTTAGGCTTGCTAAGGCTAATCTGTGAGGTACCTGTCTTTGCTGCCACAGTTACTCCTAGATTACCGTAAAGTTTGTATACAGATCCTCTCTGCTCATTGGCAACCAGGTACATACCCTTACGAACACTTTCCCAGGTAGAATTCTTTATATCGTTTAATTGATTATATACTTCTGCCTCATTCTTCAGTATAATAGTACCATCCTTACTAATTATTCTGTCTAAGAGAGTCAGATTATAATTGGTACCACGATTTGCTATGGTAGTGATATATCTTGATAGCTGAACAGGTGTATATAGATTAGTTCCTTGGCCGATTGTGGTACGTACTGTATCCTTGTCTGATACATTTGGAGCAGCCTCTCCTACTTCAACACCGGATTTGCTATCCAGGCCAAATAGCGAAGCGTATTTTTTAATACGACTTAAGCCCAGCTGTTCATTAAATTCACCATTACCATCAATACCTAAGCGATATCCTGTTTCATAAAAATAATAGTTGCAGGACATCTTAATGGCATTGGCCAAATCAACTGCTCCATGGGTACGAGGATGGATATGGCATTTTGCTGGAAGTGAAATCTTCTCAAAAATACCTAGGTCAAGAATCTTCTCATAGGGATCCACTACCCCTTCCTCAAGCCCTGCAAAAGCGGTTATCATCTTAAAAGTAGATCCAGGAGCGGTCAGCTGCATAGTAGGACGATTCATTAAAGGAAAGGTCTTGTCTGTGGAAAGCCAATTATAATAATCACTGTCTATTTTATTTGCCAGCATATTATTATCATAGCTTGGATATGTGACCATGGCAAGTACATCACCGTTATTTACATCATTAATAACAATTGAACCGCTACATGGCTCTAAGGCAAGCATGGCTGGTGTGATTTCCAAGGAGCGTATCTTAGACTCCATAAACTTATAGGCAGATATTGCTCCAGTCTCTAATTTGTGAATATCCTCTTCATTATATTCTAGCACACCTTGAGCAAATAATAAAAGACAAATTTCAGTTCCTGACAATTTATACGAAAACACCAAATAGCGGTATATTTTTTTATTAAATGTGCCATCCTTTTCTAGTATCTCCCATGTACGTTCTAGCAATATCTGATACAATTCCTCAGAACTAAAATAAGTATCAACATTTAACTTAGAAAGGTCAACATAGTTATTTGCCAAAGAATATTGAAGAAAACTACTTAAGGACGTTTTATCATTTTGATAGGATCTTAAAACGCTATTATCCTTATCAAAATTATCTAACAAAATAATGCCCTGTTCGGTTAGAAGCTGGAATATATAATCTAGATACTCTTCCATTTCCTCAGCCTTATTGTTGGTCACTTCATTATCAGGCTCCAGTAATAAACCGAGCCGTGAAAACACCTCAGCCTTTGCATCCTTAAACTTATTGTAAACCTTCTTTTCAATATCCTTTGCATCTGGGTCAGTGAATCTTTGGGGCTTGATAATGTTATTATCAATTAATGCATAGTAGACTTCATAGATAGGTGTGTATATCTTACTGGCGCTTTCCCCTTTTGTACCATAATCCAGATCGGGCTTCAAATGGTCCAGAAGAATGCCTGCAATTCTTTTTTCAAGTATATGATAGGCCGCCTTTTGTAGGTTTCCATCTATGGTTAGGTAGATGTCATTGCCAGCTAAAGGGTCCACCTTTTCCTCAATTCCTACTACTTTTTTGTTATCGTTGACTGTAACAAGTTCACTACCCTTTCTACCGGATAGATAAGCTTCAAATTCTTTTTCTAATCCTGTCTTACCGACTATGTCCGATGAGTTATAATATTCTTCACCCATCTCGCTGTTAAGCTTCTCCAGCTCATCAGCGCTTATAAGTCCTGTATAGCCAAGCATATGAGAAAAATAAAGACTATCATGATAAATTCGCTTAGTTTGTTGTTTTATCTCTACCCCAGGTAGATCGGTAATATTCTCCATAACCATTGCAACAGTGCCTTCTGATATCTGAGAAGCTACTGTTATCTGCATGAATTTTGGATAATTATTAAATAAGGCATAGCGGACACTCATTATCTTTAGGGTCTCCTCTATGGTATAGTCATCTGATATTCCGAACATAGGATAAATGCTGGTCCCATATTTGAGGAAATTATAAACATCATTAGCAGAAGCATTAATTTGCTCCTCTGTCAACTGATTATTTTCTAGAGCATATGCATAGACAGTCCTCTTAAAACGATTCAGTGCTGCACCTGATACTGTGAACTCAAATTCATCATTACCCTTATATTCAATATAGAAGGGATTATCCAGTGTATCTCCGTTCTTCTCTATTATCTGTATCAGCTTGTGAACTACGGCATTTCTTTGATTATTAGAGGTAATCAAAGAGCTATCCTCAATAACAACAGAGTATGAAAGGGTATTAGAGGCCAGTAGCATTCCATTACGGTCATATATATTACCTCTTGTACTCTTGATTTCCCTGCTTTCTGTATTCTTATATTCATATTCCTCAGCATGGGTAGGGCCTTCTACGATTTGAAGTACGAATAAACGGTTTATTATAACTCCGAATAAAATCAGATATATAAAAGCGATTGGAAATAGCCTAGATTTTATTATCCTTTTTACAGTATCAAGAAAAATATCAAACATCTTAGTCCTCCTTGAATTCATTACGGTCAAGAGCGTGATTTATTGTATGTAGCAGTTTATACAATACAGTAGATACAGCTACAGTATATATTATTTCTGGTAGAATTAATCGACGAAAATAATATATAAAATCTAACTTGCCCCGTAACAAGAATTCAAAAACATAGTATAGGAATTGGTAAGCAAAATCAGCCAATGCTATAAAAACCAATGGCAGGGTAAAGTCATCTCTAGAATATATTTTATGTGCATAGCCTACAAGATATCCAATTAAAAGCAGAATCATGGCATATAGACCGATGACATTGCCAAAGATGATGTCTACCAGTAGCCCTGAGAAAAAGCCTATAAGCATCCCTGTTGTTCTCCCTCTCATATAAGCATGGGATACAACAAGGATAAGAAGCAAATTTGGCATAACTCTTGCTAAGCTGATAAATGGATATAGAGAGCTTTGTAGAACAAAGCATATAATAATTTCAACAAAATATATAATCGCCCGTTTCAATTTGCATACCTACTTTTCTCATTCAATTGAAGAAGCCTCTTCTGGGAGTTCCTTTATTAAGGGCTCCTTCAGCTCTGTAATAATAAGGACCTCGCTTAATCGTTCAAAATCCACCACAGGGGTCAGATAGGCTGTCTTGGTCATATTATTAGAATCAAGCTTTATATCACTAACATAACCTATTAAAATACCTTGTAGAAACTTAGGGCTGGTATGGGCTGTGACTATCTCATAGCCATCCTCCACTTCAGCATCCTTACTAATAAATTGGACGTGAATTTTTCCTTCTTCTATTAGTTTAAGGTCCCCCTGTACCACGCAGGTATCAGAGGTTTTTAAAAACATACCCCAAACAGCGCTTTTATCATCTATGATAGCGCGAACCTTAGAATGGTTATAATAGCATTCTGTAATTATACCTACAAGACCGTTGCCTGCCAGAACATTCATATCAACAGCTAGACCGTCTCTAGTTCCCTTATCTATAGTAAAGACGTTATACCAGTTATTGGTATCCTTATCGATAATACGGGCTGCGACCTTGGGGTAATCCAAGTATTTTTGATCTAGTTGGTATAACTCCCTAAGCTCATCTAACTCATACTTATTCTGTAGTAAAAGCTTATTCTCGTATGATAGTACACTGACTTGATCCTTTAGTTTCTTGTTTTCTTGAGTAAGCTCCTTCATGCTACTTAAGGTATCAAGACCATCTGATATGTAGCTACCGACAATATTGATACCTTTTTGCATGGGACTTATAGCTGAACCCACCACATTTCTTACAGGGTATAAATACTCATTAAAACGAAATGAAATTACAATTAGGCTTATGCAAATAATCAATCCAATGATAAGCCAATGCTTTGGATTTAAATTAAATTTTGACCTACGTCTCATTGCCGACTCCCTAATCTATTAAATTCTTTGGCCGTAAAGCATCAGCAAGACCAAAAAGCTGTGGTTCATCCATAATTCTGCCTAGACCCCTAGCTACGGTATTAGATGGGTCCTCGCAGATGTTAATTTTTAGACCTGTTTCCTTTGAAATTAGGCCCTCAAGTTCAAATATATTAGCAGATCCTCCAGTAACATAAATGCCGCCATCTATTATATCTGAAGAAATTTCAGGAGGCGTTCTTTCGAGTATAATTCGAATAGCATCTATTATGGAATACAAATATTCAGAAATAGCCTCGTATACAGTCTTTGAATTAACCTCCATAAGGGCAGGAAGTCCTGTTACCACATCTCTACCATATACATTAACAGATGCCTCTACATTAGGTAGGGCACTAGCAAGCTTTTTCTTAATATTTTCAGCTGTCTTATCACCAATATAGAGATTGTGCTTCTTCTTTACAATCCCTTTGATAGCTTCATCTAGTTTGTTACCGCCTATAGGGATTAATTTACTTAAGACGATACCTCCTAAGGATAATATAGAAACCTCAGTGGTATCTGCCCCTATATCAACAACCATCACACCTCTTGCAGACATTATCTCAAGACCTGCACCAAGGGCATCTGCGATAGGCTTATCAACTATTTTTATACGTCCCACCTTTAGATTTGATCTTGATATAAGTTCATAAAAGGAACGTCGTTCAACTTCGGTAATATCAGATGGAGTTGCTACTATATAATCTGCCGTGCCGGGTCTTTTAGAACCGCTAAGCTTTCTAATAAAACATTCTAAAAGGGCTGTCATATTAGCTACATCGGCTATTACACCGCTTCTGACAGGATGGGATACCACTATATTGGTAGGCGCTTTTTCATACATGTCATATGCTTCATCTCCTGTAGCAATGATAGCCTTTCTGTCGGCAATAGCTATTGTATTTCGCTCGTCTAGTACTATTCCCTGCCCCTTTCTACTGATTTTTATAGTGCTTGTCCCAAAATCTATTCCATATGTTTTTATAGCCATCTTCTAGTACCTCCTATATACACTTTGATGTCACAATTTACGCAACCGAGCAATTATAGAAGCCCCTGTTCCTTAAAGCTGATATATCTATTATCACCAATAATAATATGATCCATAAGTGTTAAGCCAATTAAATTACAGGCTTCTTTCATTCTTTTAGTCACTCTAATGTCCTCTGAGCTGGGTGAGGGGTCTCCACTTGGGTGGTTGTGTATCAGTATAATATTCACTGCTTCTTCTTTTAGAGACTGAATAAGAACCTCTCTGACAGGCATGATAGACGCATTAATAGTTCCTGTGGACATAACCATATCCCTTATAAATCTGCTTTTAGAGTCAAGCATTAGAAGAAGCACTTGCTCCCTGGAAAGATGGCGTAAATCCTGCATATAATAGTCTGATATGCTCTCAGGAGTAATGAATTTCATACGCTCTTTATGTATTTCTTTTGCCATTCTCTTGGTTATCTCGGTAAGACATAGAAGCTGGATTGCCTTCACTCTTCCGATACCTGGTATCTGTGTTAGCTCCTTCATAGTCAGGTAATTCAAGCCCTTAAGCCCTGGATTATTAGTTGAGTAGTTAAGAACCTTTATTGCCAGGTCTATGGCTCTTAACTTCCTTGTACCAGTTCTGAGAATGACCGCCAGCAGCTCCGCATCAGATAGACTCCCTGGACCGTAAGCTTCACATTTTTCATAGGGACGTTCTGATACAGGTAAATCCTTGACAGTTAAATGGTTAGTATTCATGAAATCCTCCTTCTCTCTCTCCAAGAATTCAGATTTGCTCAATACTAGTTTTACTAAAGTTTCTTATAAATGAATATAGCTGCAAATGCACCAATAATACTTGCTATTGTAATCCTAATTCTAAAACCAAAATGAACTACCAGTGCTCCCAAATCTAGGGTTACTATATTACTGCCATTAGGATCACCGAAAGCAAAATCAATACCATAGTTCAACCATGATAGAAAATCGACTTTTCTTAATAAATGCCCCAAAAAGCTTCCTACTACAATGCCGGCAAGAATTAAAAGAAATAAAGCCCATTTATTTTTACCCAATGTCCTAGCCATTGTATTGCTCCTTTTCACATTATGACTTAAGCTATGTAAATTCTTTGCTTTAATTTTATCATATTAAAGTTTTTTTGTATACAGTAAGAATGTCACTATACAGCAACTATAGCATAATAAGGATACCAGAAATAAGGATAAGTTTATCTGGTAGAGTCTATTTATCGAAGGAAATCAGTTTCTTCTCATATAATTTTTGCAGGGACATTAATATACCATATTTTGCATGATACCAGGTAAGGCCTCCTTGAAAGAACACGCTATATGGTGGTCTAATTGGTGCATCTGCCGATAGCTCTATGGATGAGCCTTGAACAAAGGCACCGGCAGCCATTATTACATCACAAGTATAACCTGGCATGGATCCAGGAACTGGAGTAACAAAGCTATCTACCGGAGCTGCAGCCTGTATACCCTCGCAGAATGCAATTACAGCCTCAGGACTATTAAGGGTTACAGCTTGAATTATATCATGTCTGCTCTCGTTACCATTTGGAAGAACATCAAAACCAAAATGCTCGTATTGCTTAGCTGCATAGACAGCTCCCTTTAAGGCACCAGATACAACCTGAGGGGCCATAAATAAACCTTGATAAAGACTTGAGTTTATACCCAGAGTTGCTCCTGCCTCCTTACCAAGACCAGGTGCTGTGAGTCTATAGGCAGCGTTTTCTACATACTCAGTTTTTCCAACAATATATCCTCCTGTAGGAGCAAGGCCACCGCCGGGATTCTTAATAAGAGAACCTACGCAAAGATCAGCTCCAACATCGGTAGGCTCTATAAGCTCCACGAACTCACCATAGCAGTTATCCACCATACATATAATGTCTGGCTTAATCTCCTTTAAAAATGCTATTAGTTGCCCGATTTGCTCTACAGATAAGGTAGGTCTAGTGGCATAGCCCTTGGATCTTTGTATAGTAGCCATCTTTGTCTTAGGGCCTATAGCCTCTTTAATCTTGTCATAATCAAAGCTTCCATCAGCTAATAAATCGACCTGCTTATAGGTGATTCCATACTCAGCTAATGAGCCCTTAGTCTCTTTGATACCTATTACTCCCTCAAGGGTGTCATAAGGCTTGCCTACAGGTGATAATAGCTCATCTCCTGGTCTAAGATTAGCAGCGAGAGCCACAGTTAGAGCATGGGTACCACTGATTAGCTGTGGTCTAACTAAGGCGTCCTCAGCATGAAAAACATCGGCATACACACTTTCAAGAGTATCTCTGCCGATATCATTGTACCCATATCCAGTTGTTGCAGCAAAATGTGCATCACTAACCCTGTTGTCCTGCATAGCCTTTAATATTTTAAGCTGATTATATTCAGCAATTTGATCAATGTAGGCAAATCTTTCTTTTAGGTCCTCCTCTATGTGCTTGCTTAAACTGATAAGCTTAGAGTCAATTCCCATATTCTTATAAAATGAATCCAAATCTTCAATAATCACTACTAGTTCCTCCTGTGTATAATATTATAGTTGTAATAGTTTATAACTAGCCAATAGCTATTATCATAACATATTATGATCTTAAATCTTTCAAGTTTTCCAATAGAAAATCTATAATAGCAGCTTCGTTAGAGAAATTATCCTTATCCACCCATATAATATCCTTTTCTCTCCTAAACCAAGTAAGCTGTCTTTTGGCATAATGTCTTGTGTCTCTTTTTAGTATATCTATGGCTTCCTCAAGACTAGTATTTCCTTCTAGGTAATCTATGATTTCCTTATAGCCCAAGCCCTGCATGGATACCATATCCTTAGTATATCCCATGTTCAGTAGTTGCTTAACCTCATCTATTAGACCATTTTCTATCATAAGATCTACTCTATGATTAATGGCTTCATAAAGCTTTGCTCTTTCCTTATTAAGCACAAAGTATTTGTAATTATAAGGTGATGACTTTTCTCTTTGTGTTTCATTATGGACAGAGATAGGCTCTCCGGTCTGCCGAATATATTCTAAGGCCCGTATAATTCTTTTGATGTTATTTGGATGAATTGTCTTGGAACTTTTGGGATCTAACTTGGCAAGCATTCCATGGAGGTATTCAGAACCCTTAGTCTGTGCCAAAAGTTCAAGTTCCTTTCTATAGGACCTATCGGAAGGGTTTTCTTCAAAATCAATATCATATAAAACAGCTTGAATATAAAAGCCAGTTCCTCCTACTAGAATTGGGATTTTATTTCTTTCATATATGCTCTCTATATATTTCTTAGCATAGGCTTGGAATTTGACCACGCTAAACTCCTCATCAGGATTGAACTCGCTAATGAGGTAATGAGGAACATCTTCCATTTCCTCAGGTCTAATCTTAGCTGTTCCGATATCCATATATTTGTATACCTGCATGGAATCTGCAGATATAATTTCACCGTTCACAGCCTTGGCTAGGCTTATTGATAAAGAAGTTTTACCCACAGCTGTAGGACCGGTTAAAATAATTAGGGGTTTTTTACTCATATAATCTCCTATTTATGCTATAGTCATGGACTAAATAATTCGTTTAAATCTTTTCTCCAGCTCGTATTTACTCATGGATACTATTACTGGTCTTCCATGGGGACAATGATAGGGGTTATCTAAGGATAAAAGTTCCTTTATAAGTGAGCTAGCTTCTTCCGCTGAGAATGAATGGTTGGCTTTTACAGCAGCCTTACAGGCCATGGAGGCTGTCTTTTCCAAGATAGATTCTGGATTAGGCCTTCTGGAGCCAATCTCCTGTGTAAACTCATCAATAAATTCTAAGAATAAATTCTTATCAGAGAGTTTATACAAATCAGCGGGAACAGCTCTTATGGAGAATTCATTTCCTCCAAAGTGTTCAACTTCATAGCCCAGCCTCTTAAAGACCTCCTCATTGGTTTTTAATGCCTCCTGCTCACTTATTGATAGAGTAAGTACAATAGGTGGCATCAGCATCTGAGAAGTATGCTTATTATCCCTGGCAGCAGTTATAATCCGCTCATAAAGTACCTTTTCATGGGCCGCATGCTGGTCTATTATATATAGCTCCTTTTGATACTCAACCAGCCAATATGTTGAGAAGACCTGTCCTATGATTTTATGGCTACTAAGGGCCTGTTCTGATATAAAGGGGGTCATCCCAGGAGTGTTATCATCAGAGAATAAAGCTAGTTGCTCATGGGTTTTATTTTCTATACTAGGTTTATCTATTATGCTCTTATCTTCACCTATATTTGCCGGGGGTGGTTTGCTAATATCCACACCCATATTTGCTTGGTTTAGATTGCTGATATCCTCGCCCATATTTGATGGGTCTAGATAGGGCTTATCTATAGAATTGTAGGCATTTGCTTCCTTAACAAGCCTATCTGCATCTAAGTCTTTATCTATAGGAGCCTTCTCCTGGCCTTGGGCACTAGGTTTTTTCGCCATGGTTTCTAGGGCCTCCAGCTGGCTCAAGCGGTTTTTCTCGAAGGGCTCTGGTAGCTTACTGCCATATCCTACTCTATTATAACCCTTTTTTTTCTCATCAATAAGACTAATCTTAGGAATTAACTCCTTGCCAGATAGTATATCTCTTATCAGACTATAGGTTATATCATAAATATCATCTCCATTGGTAAGCTTAAGCTCAAGCTTTTGAGGATGGACATTTACATCAAGCAAGGAAGGGGTTATCTCATAGTATAAGGAGGTAAATGGATACTTATGCTGCATCATAAAGGGTCTGTAAGCGTCCTCTATAGCCTTAGTTATGATGCTATTTTTAATATATCTTCCATTTATAAAATAATTCTCAAAATTACGGTTCCCTCTATTGATGGTTGGCTTTCCTATATAACCAGAAACTTTAACATCCTTAGAGGAGTATTCTACTGCTAGCAACTCCTTGGAGATATCTCTGCCATAGATATGATAGAGGATATCCTTTATATTATTATTGCCGGAGGATTGAAGCTTAACCTTATTATTTACAATAAAACGGAAGGATACCTCAGGATGGGAAACCATAAGTCTTTCTATTAAATCATTAATGTAGCCTGCTTCAGTAGTCGGGCTCTTTAGGAATTTGCGCCTGGCAGGGGTATTATAAAATAGATTTCTAATAATAAATGTTGTCCCTGCAGGACATCCGATTTCCTCTAGGGATTTTTCTTCGCCCCCTTCAATGATATATCTATAGCCATTAAGGGAGGCGGTCTCCTTAGTGATTAGTTCTATCTGGGAGACTGCTGCTATACTGGACAGAGCTTCCCCTCTAAAGCCAAGACTTGTTACATTAAATAAATCCTCAGCAGTCTTTATTTTGCTGGTGGCATGGCGCATGAAGGCCACAGGAATATCCTCTTTAGCTATTCCTGAACCATTGTCTGTGATTCTAATAAGGCTTAAGCCACCCTCTTTGATTTCAGTGGTGATGGCAGTGGCTCCAGCATCCAGGGCATTTTCGATAAGCTCCTTTACAACAGCGCTTGGCCTTTCTACTACTTCACCGGCAGCAATTTGATTTATTGTTTTTTCATCTAAAAGACGGATTAATGACATAGTATCAACCTTTCAACTTAACTTTGTTGATTACATTGGACATAAGAACCTAAATTCTTTCTTTGATTTTCATCTGTAGGGCATATAATTTATTAAGGGCATCTAGAGGAGTAAGTCTTGAAATATCCATATCCCTAAGCTCTGTAATAATATCCTCATTGCCTGAAATTGAAAACAATGAGAATTGTTCTAACTGATCGATAGGAAGAGTTTCCTGAACAAACTTCTCCTTGGGTGGCTCTACAGCTGTAGAAATATCTTTGGCCTTCAAAGCAAGGTCATTACCTATAAGTTCATTGACAATTTCATTGGCCCTCTTTAGAACAGAAGCAGGAACACCGGCAAGCTTTGCTACCTGGATACCATAGCTTTTATCGGCACCGCCTTTTACTATCCTTCTTAGGAAGATTATATCATCTCCCTGTTCCTTAACAGCTATACAATAATTATTTACACCCTCTAGTTTTCCCTCAAGCTCGGTAAGCTCATGATAATGGGTTGCAAATAAGGTCTTTGCACCCAGTATGGAGTTGTTACTGATATGCTCTACAACTGCCCAGGCTATTGAGAGTCCATCAAAGGTACTGGTTCCTCTTCCGATTTCATCCAGTATAAGGAGGCTGTTCTTGCTAGCATTTCTTAGTATGTTTGCTACCTCGGTCATTTCCACCATAAAGGTACTTTGGCCACCAGCTAGGTCATCAGATGCACCGACTCTTGTAAATATTCTATCGACAATACCTATATCTGCACTGTCAGCAGGGACAAAACTTCCAACCTGTGCCATTAGAACAATTAAGGCTGTTTGTCTCATATAGGTTGATTTACCTGCCATATTAGGACCCGTTATGATGGAGACACGGTTTGATCCATTATCAAGTAGGGTGTCATTTGCTACAAACATATCATTGGATATAGTGTTTTCTACAACCGGATGCCTACCATTTCTGATATCTATTCTACCCTCAGTATTTATAGTAGGACACACATAATTATTACGCTCAGCCACCAGTGCTAAGGATGCAAATACATCAAGTTTTGCAATTGCTTTAGCAGTTTTTTGAATTCGCTTAACCTCAAGTCCTATCTGGTCTCTAATTTCACAGAACAAATCATATTCCAGTGAAAATAGCTTATCTTCTGCACCGAGAATAATATCCTCTAGCTCCTTTAGCTGATTGGTTGTATAACGCTCAGCATTTGCTAAGGTCTGCTTTCTTGTCCAATCCTCAGGTACTAGATCCTTATATGAGTTAGTAACTTCGAGATAATATCCAAAGACTCGATTATATTTAATCCTAAGATTCTTTATACCTGTAGCCTCTCGTTCCTTGGCCTCCAGCTCCATTAGCCAGTCCTTACCTTCAGTTTTGGCTTTTCTTAAGCGGTCTACCTCCTGATTATAATTCTCTCTAATTATGCCGCCTTCCTTCACATTAATGGGAGGTTCATCCTCTATGGCATTCTCAATCAGCTGATAGATATCAGATAGATCGTCTAATTCATTATAGATCTCTTCAATCAATGGGCTAGCTATGTTTTTTATTAAGAATTTGATATGAGGAAGCATCTCCAGTGAGGATTTAAAGGCTATTAAATCTCTAGGGTTAGCGCTTTTATAACTGATTTTACCCATAAGTCTTTCTAAATCATATATGGGGTTAAGGTATTCCCTTATCTCTTCTCTTGTAATCATATTTTCCTTAAGTTCTTTAACTGCAGAAAGTCTATGATTAATCATATCAAAATCAATTAGGGGTTGCTCTAGAAAATTGCGAAGTAGTCTTGCACCCATAGCTGTTTTTGTCTTATCCAAAACCCACAATAGGGACCCTCTTTTTTGCTTATCTCTAATGGTTTCAGTAATTTCTAGATTACGTACAGTAGAGCTATCTAGAAGCATGAACTTATCATATGTATAGGGAGTTATTTTGGTTATATGGGATAAGGCGATTTTTTGTGTTTCATTAAGAAATTGCATAATACTTCCTGCCGCAATAGTGCCTATCGTATAATCCTTTAGCCCAATTCCATCTAGGCTCCCTACATCAAAATGCTCCATTAATGCCCGGATGCATAAGGCATCATCAAAATACCAGGGCTCCATGGGAGATAATGATATATTGTATATAGTCTTTATAGCCTCTATATCTATACCAGATACCAGAAAGGTATCATTACATATGATTTCTGAAGGGGACCACTTATATATTTCATCCATTAGCTTTCTGTTTGTATCTATTTCCGTAACAAAATAATCTCCTGTTGTGATATCAACAACGGAGATACCATATATGTTAGTGGTATGAACGATACTCATCAGATAGTTATTCTTTGTCTCATCCAATACCTGGGTATTTAGATTAGTACCTGGGCTGACAATTCTAACAACCTCTCTTTTTACAATCCCTTTAGCAGTCTTTGGATCTTCTACCTGCTCACAGATTGCTACACGGTATCCGCGGGTAATTAATTTACTGAGATAGTTATCTACTGCATGGTGTGGTACGCCGCACATAGGTGCCCGTTCTTCATTACCAATGCTTTTTCCTGTAAGGGCTATCTCCAGTTCTTTTGAGCAGATCTTGGCGTCCTCGAAGAACATTTCATAGAAATCACCTAAACGGTAAAATAGTATACAGTCTTTATATTGCTCCTTTATCTGCATATATTGCTGCATTAATGGAGTTAGTTTGGCCATTATGAATATTCCTTTCTTATGTAGGTTGAAATGATTATAACATGAATAAAGCATGATGTGTAGCTTTCATGACTAAAGTAATTTACATCCCTTCTGGGATTTAATCTTGATTAATTGTATCCTCAAGTAAATCTGTTCCGTCAGCTGCAGTGGTTGCTAATTGATCGCAACGTTCATTTTGTGGATGTCCGCTATGACCTCTTACCCATATATATTTTACTTTATGGGGTTCCATGGCTTTAAGAAGACGCTTCCAAAGGTCGATATTCTTAACAGGCTCATTCTTACCTCTCTTCCAGCCTTTCTTAATCCAGCCATCTATCCAGTGTTCATTAAAGGCCTTAACAAGATACTGGGAATCCGAATATAGATTTACATGGCAGGGCTTTGTAAGGGCCTCAAGTCCAATAATTGCAGCCATAAGCTCCATTCGATTATTGGTGGTCTTTTTGTAGCCTGCACTATATTCTCGTATATGCTCATTTCCCTTAGAATCTATAAACTCAATAATTGTACCATAGCCACCAGGCCCGTCAGGGTTTCCCCTAGCAGACCCATCTGTATATATATTTACACTTGTAATCATATTGTGCTCCATTCTCCTGTAGTCATATATTCATCTGCAGCAGCCTCTGCATTGGATATAATGTTTCTAGAATATCCAAGAAGCTTAAGAAGCTTTATTGCATTCTTTGATACTGCTCTTCCTTTATATAATTTATAATCGAAGAGAACTTGATTCCCCTCTATTCTTTCACGAAAATGATAATTAGAATATTGCTTTTGCAAAATATAAGTAAGCTCAATATCATGGGTTGCAGCAAAGCAAAGGGCATTTTCATTTTTCAAGGATGCTAAAATTCTTGAAGAAGCTGCAATCCTCTCTAAGGTATTGGTGCCTCTAAGAACCTCATCCACAAAACAGAGTATGGGATACTTTCCTTTGGCCTTATCAAGTATACGCTTTAGGGATTTGATTTCCACAATAAAATAGCTTTCATTACTTAGGATGTTATCCTTTAAGGCCATTGACGAATATATAGTAAAATAACTAGCTTTAAACTCCTTGCTAAGGGAGGTGTAGATAGTCTGTGATAAAATCTGATTAATAGCTAGGGATTTTATAAATGTGGATTTACCGGAAGCATTGGATCCGGTCAGTAGGGTGCAGCCATCCTCTGTTATGGAATTAGCTACGGGCTTCTTAATCAAGGGATGGTAGACTTCTATGACAGATAAATTAGGGTGCCCTTTATCCTGACTTAGTCTTGGGATACAATAATAATCCAACATATCACGATAAGATGCAGCGGCTATCATGCTATCAAGAAAGCCTACAACTTTAAATATTCTTAGCATTACTTCCTTGTTCTTTTTAAAGAAGGCAAGCATATTGTTAAACTTAATAAGATCGTGATGAGTCGTCATACGGTAATAATCCATTATAGCCTCAAAAAAACTACCGCTGACATTCCTGGCCACCACAATAGATGAGCCTCTCTTATATTGCCTAAAGGTCTTTATATCAGCTGCTAATCGTTTGCTATATTGCTCTAATTCAGGTATTGATAGCTTTAAGATATCTTCGATACTATCCAGTAGTCTCAGCTGAAATGCAATTATAATAAAATAATTATCTATTTCTTTTTTATATCTATAATAAAGCAAGATATTAATTACCATAGTAAATATTGTTAAGCCCATACCTATGCTAGGATTTAAGAAGATAAAAGCTAGGGATAGGATTAGGGCAATAATCATAAGGTAATGGGGAAGGTTGCTTTTAGGCTCTAGTTCACTTAAACGATTAGCATATTCAAAGGCAGAGATTTTTCTTAGCTTACTTACCTTATTAAGCTTGGTCTGCATATGAAGTCTTTCGTTCTCATGGGTCTGAAAATACTCTATCAGGCGGTTCCTTTCTTCGAGTTCCTCAGCTGAGAAGCATGGCTTACGAAGCAGAGCGTATAGATACTCCTCTCCCAAGGAACTTTGGGTATTATTAATTCTCCTAAAAATCTCGTCCATATCCAGATCATTCCATGTGATATCATCCACATCCAGATTCTCATCCCTTTGGGTTCGGTAAAAGTATTTAATTGAATTTAATTTCTCAGAGCTATATTCGGTATCTGGAATAGCAGCCCATTCCTCCTTAAGCCGTTCAATTAGAGCTTTCTTCTGTTTATGCTCATTTATAATACTATATATAACTAAAGCTAGTACTGCTATTAAAGAATAAAAGATATAATCCATGACTGCACTCCCAACTATATTGGTCTAAAAACCTTAATAGTTATTGTATAGTATTGTGTTTATTTTGTCTAGATGACAAGGGGACCTTTCTTCGATGAAAGGTCCCCTTGTTTTCCTTATATAATAATTTTAATCGTTAATTATTCTTACACATTTAACAGGTGTTCTGTAGTATACATTAGATATCTTAATACCATCTCTCTTGTTACTTGCATGGACAATCTTACCATTACCAATGTAGATTGCCACATGGTTAATATATGACTTACTACCGTAAAATACAAGATCTCCAGCCTTTAATTGGGAAGATTTTATACTGGTACCTCTCCTCGCCTGTTCTCTTGAAGTCCTAGGTAGGCTATATCCGTATGCAGCATAGACAGCTTGAGTAAAGCCCGAACAATCCACACCACCGTTATTCTTTAATCTATTTAAGCCTGAGCCACCCCATACATAGCGGTAGCCTAAGAACTTCTTACCATAATTAACAATGTTTGCTCTTGTTGATGACACGCCAGGGCCTAAGGCTAATTCTTGCATGGTGTGAGCATGAGCTAGTTTATAGGAAAGGTCTACAAACTCCTTAGCTACATAACCTACAGTACCGGTCTCAGAATCATCACCATCTAGGCTGACCTTAACCCATTTGTTTATCTCTTCACCATAAGTGACTACTAAGGGATCAAGAACCAGTATCTCTTCCCCGGGTGCAATAGAATCAATAACATTCTTGCTTTCGTCATCCTTTGGGATTGAAGGTTCTTTTCTAACGCGAAGATTACCATTACCATTAAAGACTGCTATATGGTTTGCTTTCTCTAAGGCAAGCTCAGAAGCCTTCTGTCCGATGATAAGGTAGTCGCTTTTAACATATCCTGTTACCTTACCAGACTTAATCTTAGTCCATCCATCCTGGTTAGGCTCAAGGATTTCACAACCGGCATCCTTAGGCATCTTACCAAGAATCTTACCATTCTCACTGGGCTTTTCACGAACTAATAAGTTGGTGGTTACATCGGCTATACCAATATTATAAAAGCCAGGTATTGGTGTATAATCAGAAGACATTGTAGATATATCAGGATATTCTGTAGAAGCAGATAATTCATATCCTGCCTTATCATAAGGAAAACCTGCAACAGCATGTTCCGTGGCCATCGCTTTGGTAGAATTTGTTGAAAGTAATAATACTCCGGTAATACACACTAAAGAAAACTTTAAGGGCTTATAATCCATTTCAATGGGTCCTCCTCTTACTCTTGCAATATCCCGTGAAGTATATGAATATATCAAGTAATGGAAAGTCTGAATACAATTGTTACACAAATGTTAAATATATTACAGGAGTATTATAGCAAAGGGGTATAATTTTGTCAACTCTATGTCAATAATTTTTCAACTTTCGGCAATTTTAACAAAAAATGGGTTGTCATAGGACTAACTACCCAAAAGAAAACCGTCTACTTGCTGAAAACGCTGTAATAGACGGCTTTATTGTTAAGAATGTATTAAATAAATAGCTTAATCAAATTATGATACAAATTAGTCCACCATTGCTGTCATTAATTATTTTTTGCATGGTTTCTTGAAGCTTAAGCTGGCTTTCATCAGTTAGCTTATTCATCTTACTATTAATACCATCATCTACTAGCTGGCGTATTGACTTTCCAAAGATATTGGTCTCCCAAATACCCTCAGGATTTTCCTTAGCATTTTCATTTATATAGTGAATTAAATCCTTGGCCTGATCCTCACTACCAACTATAGGGGCTACTTCGGTCATTATCTCTGCCCTAATTAGATGAATAGATGGAGCCTTGGCTTTTATCTTGACCCCATATTTGCTTCCATGCTTCATAACCTCAGGCTCTTCTATGGTTATTTCATCTTTAAGAGGTGAAACTATACCATAACCCTTGCTTTTTACATGCTTTACTGCTTCTGATACCATATCAAATTCTGATTTCTTAGCTGCAAGCTCTTTAATAGTAGATATTAGCTGATATTCCCCTGTTATGGGTACACCTATAAGGTCACTTAGTATTTGATAGTAATATGCATCGTCAAACTCAACATTTACTGTTACGGTACCATTCTGCATATCAACCTTATCAACCTTAAAGCGTTTGACATACTCGCTATCAGTTATGAAATTTTCAGAAGTTGCATCCTTTACACGGCTGATATTTTGAAATAGTGCCTTAACGGAAGTGAGTAAATCTTCCTTAAGCCAGTGGTCTGGAGGAAGCATTTCAGCCCACTTAGGCATATAGAAATTCAGTTCACTTATAGGGAATACAGATAGGATATTCTCCATTATATTATGAATATCTTCTTTTTTGAGTTGTTCACAGTTAGTCGGTATAACAGTAACATCAAATCTTTGTTCGATTTCCTCTGCAATCCTTAATGTATCATTTGAATAGGGCTTATTTGTATTAAGCAATACAATAAATGGTTTGCCCAGACGCTTTAACTCTTCTATGGTCCTCTCCTCAGGAATCATATAATTATTCCTTGGTATCTCTCCAAAGCTTCCATCAGTGGTAACAACGATGCCTATAGTGGAATGATCATTTATAACCTTTTTAGTACCTAGCTCTGCGGCTTGAGTATAGGGAATTTCGTGGTCAAACCATGGCGTCTTCACCATTCTTTCATTCTGATTCTCAATATGGCCGGAGGCACCCTCAACCATATATCCAACACAATCAATCAGTCGTATTTTCACCTTAGTTTCATCATTTAGTGCTATTTCGGCTGCTTCCTTAGGTATGAATTTGGGCTCGGTAGTCATAATCGTTTTACCGGCTGCAGCCTGGGGCAATTCATCTATTGCCCTTTCCTTGCTATGGACATCTTCAATACCTGGTATTACCAAGAGATCCATAAATCTCTTAATAAAGGTAGATTTTCCTGTTCTGACTGGCCCTACCACACCTATGTATATTTCACCGCCTGTCCTAGCCTGAATATCATTATAAACATCAAACTGCCCTAACATATGTCAACCTCCTAATGGTTATAGTTAAAGATATGCTGGGCAGTAAAATTCTATGATATTAGATATGTACTTGTTATCCTTAATTTATATATTTATCCATGGATATACTTTCCTGCTTGTACTTTCCACATCTGTGCATACTTATTGTCCATGGCAAAATATACTGTACCCGGTACCGTACCCGGTACAGTTAATCCCATTCGAGGGTTGTATATTCTTTGCGTTTGTCTCTTACTAGAAGATCTGTGGCAGCTTCCTTGGCAGATTTGCCTTCGAATAATACCATGTTTATCTGCTCTACGATTGGCATTTCAACCTTATATTTTCTGGCTAAGGCAAGGGCGGCCCTGGCGGTATTTACGCCTTCAATTGCCTGATTTACTTTTTGATAGACCTCATCCATTGAATAGCCTTGTCCGATTAAAACACCTGCATTTCTGTTACGGCTATGCTTACTGGTGCAGGTAACAAATAAATCTCCCATTCCTGATAAGCCTGAAAAGGTTTCCATATAGCCACCCATCTCAACACCTAATCTTGAGATTTCGGCCATGCCACGGGTCATTAGGGCAGCTTTTGTATTATCTCCTAAGCCGAGGCCATCTATTATTCCAGCTGCTAGGGCTATGACATTCTTTAGGGCAGCTCCCAGCTCGATTCCAATTATATCAGGACTGGTATAAACTCTGAATACCTCATTCATGAATACATCCTGTATAAAATGGGCAGTCTTCTTGCAGGATGAGCCTGCTACGATTGTGGTGGGAATCTTACGACTAACCTCCTCTGCGTGGCTTGGACCTGACATAACTGCTATCTCTGCCTGAGGAATTTCATCTTTTATTACATCTGCCAGGGTAAGTAGAGTTTTTTCTTCTAAACCCTTTGATACATTTATAATGATTTGCCCTTCTTTTATATATGGGGCTGCTTCCTTTGATATAACCCGTGTATAGGGTGAGGCTACGGCCATTACTATTATATCTTTGTCATTACAAGCCTGCTTAAGATCAAGTGTAATTTTAACATTTGCAGGCAGAACTGCCCCCGGAAGATTTTTTATATTGTCTCTTGATTTATCTAAGTCTATGGCTTCCTTTTCAATCTTAGACCAGATAGTAACATCATGTCCATTGTCTGAAAGTACGATTCCTAATGCGGTTCCCCATGTCCCCGCACCAAGTATCCCAATTTTGCTCATGTCTACCTCCTTTTTTAACCCATTTTATCTATTTTTACTCTTTGTCCCAGCTTGTTCTCGGTTCCGTTTAGTAAACGCTTAATATTTGCACTATGCTTAATAAATGCCAATATTGTATAAACAAATGCTACTAATAGCATATGTACTTCGCCAGGATTACGAATCGCTGTCCATATGGGAAACATCATAGCAATTAATAATGAACCAACAGATACATACCTTGTAATTGCTACCGATATAAGAAATACAGGTAAAGCAAAAGGAATTATCAGTGGATCGAATGCTACCATTGCTCCAGCAGTGGATGCTATGCCCTTTCCACCTTTAAACTTTAGCCATACAGGATAGTTATGTCCAAGTACAACACCTAGACCTGTGTAGAGAGATAACAATCTAACATAGTCTAGATTAGAAAAAAATACGAATCTAACTAATAAAATCACAATAAGAGCCTTTAGCATATCACCAAGAAGAGTAAGGGCTCCTGCCTTAGGTCCCAAGGTCCTAAGTGCATTGGTAGTTCCTGAGCTTTTGCTTCCGTACTGTCTTATATCAATCTTTTTTATCTTTCCAATAAAGAAACCAGTAGAAAAACATCCAAATAAATAGCCTAATAAGATACAAATGATAATATTAATAACCACTTATTAGCTCTCCTTTCGCTCTCTAATAAAGAACTTTAATGAAGTTCCGGCAAAACCAAAGGCTTCTCGGATTTTATTTTCAATATATCTGGTATATGAGAAGTGCATAAGTTTTTTATCATTTACAAATATTACAAAGGTTGGAGGCTTTACTGAAACCTGGGTTATATAATATAGCCTCAAACGTTTACCCTTGTCAGAGGGTGGCTGTTGTAGTGCTGTAGCCTCAGCCATGATTTCATTAAGAACCCCTGTGGCAATTCTTAGGTTTTGATTTTGAATTACAACTTCGATAATTTCAAAGAGCCTATTAAGTCTTTGTCCGGTCTCTGCAGAAATAAATATAATCTCTGCATAGGGTACAAAGGATAGGATGCTCTTGATATCCTTAGTATATTCCTTGGTGGAGTTGTTATCCTTATCCACTAGGTCCCATTTGTTCACAGCGATAATCAAACCCTTGCCTCTATCATGGGCTATACCTGCAATTTTGGCGTCCTGCTCGGTAACTCCTTCAGTAGCATCGATTACCAGGACTACAAGATCAGCCCTCTCTACGGCTGCTACAGTACGAACTATACTAAAGCGTTCTAGGTCCTCTTTTATCTTACTCTTTCTTCTAAGTCCTGCTGTATCTATAAGTACATATTCTTTTTTGTTTCTTCGAATAGGTGTATCTATAGCATCTCTTGTGGTTCCTGCGATATTTGATACGATAACCCTATTCTCTCCCACTAGTTTATTTACTATGGAGGATTTACCTACATTTGGCTTGCCCACAATGGCGATCCTCGGACGATCATCTTCTGTATCTGCTTCAGATGCAGAGTCAAAATGCTTAACAACCTCATCAAGCATATCGCCAAAGCCCAGCTTTGATGAAGCAGAAATTGGATGTGGGTCGCCTATACCAAGGTTGTAGAATTCATATACATCCGGCATAAGCTTCTCAAAATTGTCAACCTTATTTACTACTAACACTATAGGCTTGTTGCTTCGCCTAAGCATATCCGCCACCTTAGAATCAGCATCTACTAGTCCCTGACGAACATCCACAAGAAATATAATGACATCGGCTGTATCGATGGCTATTTCTGCTTGCTGTCGCATATAGGTTAGCATTTCATCCTTGCTATCCGGCTCAATTCCTCCGGTATCTATCAATGTAAATTGTGTATTTAGCCATGTAACATCAGCATATATACGATCTCTGGTTACTCCCGGATAATCATTAACAATGGATATCCGCTCTCCTGCCAGAGCATTAAATAATGTGGATTTACCCACATTGGGTCTACCGATAATGGCTACTATAGTCTTACTCATAATTTCTCCTAATTCTTGTATAATTAATAATTGTCTATTCTAATATGGCATCAATGAAAGACTTTCCATCTGATTGTACAATACGAATTCTTGTTTGTAAAGTTCTTTCAATGTCATCTACTGTCACATCATCCAGTAGAATATTCTCGCCGTGACGAAGAAGTGCGTCTGGTAAAAGTAAGCTTTCACCAAGTTCTTTATTCTTTAATTGGCTAGTCAAATCTCCACCAGTTAAAAGTCCTGCAACGGTAATATTCTTCCCAAAGAAATCATTTTCTATTGTATATATGTGGATTTTTATATTAGGGAATTTATCCATTAGAGCCTTTGACATCTCACTTAAATATGGTGAGGCCAGGACACCGGTTGCTATGGACAGTTGTTTTGTTCTATCGTCACCGGAAAAGTTATCTAAATAAGTGTGGAACTCATCTGTAAATGACCTAAGCATCCCTACCCCATTCTCAATCTGCGGATAGCCCTCGTATGAATCCTCATCCGGGATAGGAAGTCCGGCCTTTATATACCATTCATCTCCACCAAAGATAAATCTTGTCTGATAATGGGTAAGGAAGATGCTTTGCCAGCGATGGATGGTATCAATAACCTCTCTAGCATCATCTGATGAAAAGGGCTCAAGAGGAGTAAGATTATCTCTGTATTTGGTAATACCAACTGGTACTATTGATACACTCTGCATCTCTGGGAGAAAGGCGGATAAGTCATGTATGGTTTTCTCTAGCTCATCCTTATCGTTCCATCCCTTGCATAGGACTATTTGACCATTCATAATTATTCCGGCGTCCTTAAGTTTTTGGATTTTAGTTAGGGAGCTCCCAGCAAAACGATTTTTTAACATTCTGCATCTAAGATCCTCATTTGTCGTATGAATAGATATATTTATCGGAGAAAGCTTATAAAAGATTATCCTATCGACCTCTTCATCACTGAGGTTAGTTAGGGTAATGTAATTGCCTTGTAGAAAGGATAGCCTAGCATCATCATCTTTAAAATATAGGGTATCTCTCATATTAGGAGGCATCTGGTCTATAAAACAAAAGATACATTTATTACGACAGGAGCTATAGGAATCCATCAGGCCATCTTCAAAGACAATGCCAAGATCCTCGTCATAATCCTTCTCAATGTCCAGCTCCCATTCCTCTCCGTCTGGCTTTCGGATTAATACATTGACTATCTCATCCTTTATTAAATAATGGTAATCAAGAACATCCTTTATACTGGTATCATTTATTGATAAAAGCTCATCACCAGGTTCTAGACCAAGTTCATCTGCTATGCTACCAGCTTCAACATCCTTTATAATATGTGTTTTATTATTCATATAAATATCTCCAGTTTATATTAAATTCTTATAGGTCAAGCTATCAATAAGCAGATTAGTAGCACATAAAATATATGTTATAGTATTATAAGCTTTTTAGCTTGGACTAATCTCCTCATTATTGGAAATTGCCAGAAAGGCCGCAAGGCTTCCTCGTTGTCCCTTTGTTTTTCTATGGGAGAATAAGAGCTGGCTATTACATGATGTGCATACCTTACTGATATGAACATTGTCTGGGCTTAATCCTGCCTCTAATAATACTCTGCGACAAGCCTCCCATAGATTAAGTTGATACCTGCCCCTTTGATTTTTTACATAGATAGGTGATGTCTCCTCATCATAATGTCTATTATCTTCAATAAATTTTTTCTTAAACTCTAGGGCCACTTCCTCACCGACTTCATAGCAGTCCATACAGATTGAAGGTCCAATTACGGCAATAATATCCTTGGGCTTGCTGCCAAAGGCCTTAGCCATCTCCTTGACTGTCTTGGAGCCTATGCGATTAACCGTTCCCTTCCAGCCAGAATGAGAAAGCCCTATTGCTCTTTTCACAGGATCCACAAAAAAAAGCGGAACACAGTCAGCATATTTTGTTACAAGGGTTACTCCCGGTGTATTAGTTATCAGGCCGTCAATTTCCTCGTAATCTCTGGGAATAGAAAAGCCTTTACCCTTATCCTTATGATTTACTAATAGAATATTAGTCTTATGGACCTGATCTGATATAACCAGAGAGTTTGGGTCCACCCCAAGACTGTTGGCCATACGGATTAGGTTTTCTTTGATATTTTCAGGA
>JAAYPG010000192.1 GCA_012519905.1 Clostridiales bacterium
ATTTCAGATGCCATAGCTGCTGAATGAGTCATACCAGAGCAGCCTATTGTCTCTATCAATGCCTCCTGAATGATACCTTCCTTAACATTTAAAGTTAGCTTACAAGTACCCTGCTGAGGTGCACACCAACCTACACCGTGAGTAAAACCAGAGATATCAGTTACTTCTTTAGCCTTAACCCATTTCGCTTCTTCAGGAATAGGTGCTGCCCCATGATTAACACCCTGGGCAACCGGACACATCATTTTAACTTCATGTGAATAAATCATGTTGTTGAAACTCCTTTCAATTTACATAATGTAGCATATTACTATGCTTGTTTACCTTAATTACGCCGTGGATATTTACCACGGCACAATATTTTATCCTATAGAAATGTTAATCCAATCCTATAAGACAAATTTCAATATTTAATTGTTATATACTTAACATATTTTCGCATAAATTAAACTATAAGTCCAGTAGTAAATTTAATAATCCCAGTAAAGATGGATCAATCTATACGTCTGGATACTATTTCTCCCGCTTTCTTGTAAATACTTCCTGCTGCTATAACCCCTCTCACCATAGATAAGGGATAAATACTTACATTCCTGCCGACAACAACACCTGGATTTAATACGGTATTACAACCAACCTCTACATTATCTCCCAGTATAGCTCCGAATTTCTTTAGTCCAGTTTCTATCCTATCCTCGCCATAGTTTACCTTGACTAAGCTTATATCTGATTTTACATTGGATGTTATGCATCCAGCTCCCATGTGTGAGCGGTATCCTAGTATTGAATCTCCCACATAATTAAAATGAGGCACCTGAACCTTATTAAACAATATAGAATTTTTCAGCTCGGTTGAATTACCAACAACAGCTCCCTCACCGACAATAGCACTCCCTCTTATAAAAGCACAATGTCTGATTTCAGCATTCTTTCCAATTATAGCAGGGCCACTTATAGACGCAGTAGCCGCTACTTTAGCGGATTTTGCAATCCATATATCCTCCCCTAGCTTATCATACTCTTCTTCAGGCAGTTCCTGTCCAATTCTTAGGATTTCTTTAGCTATCTGCCCTAATACCTCCCATGGATATGTACATTGTTCAAACAACCGGGAAGCAATAGTCTCATTCAAATCAAGTAGTTCTGATATTTTCAACTGTTGATACATCTTACTCCTCCTTATAAATGCTACCAGACACCATCAGAAAATGTTCAAATTCTAATGTTCTTTGTTATACTGCTTAGCACCACTAAGATACTGAGGTGGATTGCTTATATCTACCTAGCATGCTTGCTGCATCCTCATCAAGAATAACAGTAGCTTTTCCTTTATGTAGCTGAATAGCAGATGCGGTTACCTGATTTGTTACTGGTCCCTCCAGCGCATCAGCCACAATTTTGGCCTTCTTAGACCCATTTGCCAGCATAAGTACACTTCTAGAATCTAGTATGGTTCCAATTCCCATAGTTATGGCATAGTGGGGCATCTCATCCCTGGAGAAGCCTGCCTTCTTATAAAATGCTTCATAATTATCATCCAGAGTCTCCTTGCTAAGCTTTTCAACTCTTGTTCTGGAATCAAGGGAAGCACCGGGTTCATTAAAAGCCCAATGTCCATCTCCACCTATTCCAAGAATTTGCAGGTCAATTCCACCCACTTCTTTTATGGTCTCTTCATATGCCATGCAAAATTCATCAGGGTTACTTGTCAATCCATCGGGTATATGTATGTTTTCATCTTTTATATTTATGTATTTGAAAAGCTCTTCATACATAAATCTTTGGTAACTCTGATCCAAGGCATATGGCTTTGATAAATCCATACCTAATCCATAGTATTCATCTAGGTTAAAGGCAATTACATTGGAAAAGTCCAAGCCTTCATTATGCATACGTATTAGCTCGCGGTAGGTCCCAATAGGCGTTCTTCCTGTTGCAAAGCCAATAACACAATTGGGCTTTTTATTTATAAGTGTAGCTATGTACTCCGCAGCACATTTGCTCATTTGCTCATAATCTTTTTTTACTATTATATCCATAGTCCCCTCCTAAGAATATGATTTTAGATTTCATCATAGGCGTAATAATATCACATTATACTTTCCTTGTCATTAAAAAATACTTTCCATTATGTATTTTCTGTATATTCTATTTGTAGTAAGAGGACACATTCCTGAAATTATTTATCAGATACATCCGATTATCCTTTGCCTTAACACCATTTACCATGCGCCTTACAAAGCCTTCAAGCTTATCCATATACTCATCATTAGTAATACTTCCTTCCTCTACATAGGCAAGGCCCTTTTCCCAGCTTGCAGTAAGCTCAGCATTAAGCAGGGACTTAATTGATGCATTAACTACTTCATATACCAATTCACCTAAAAGCGCAGGAGTTATTATCTGAGTCTTTTTATTCAGCTCCAGATAAGATATCTTGACAAGCTTATTTAGTATCTCTGCTCTGGTAGCACTGGTTCCTATTCCGCTTCCTTTTATCTGAGCGCGAAGTTCCTCATCCTCTATTAGCTGTCCAGCATTCTCCATAGCAAGAATCAATGTTCCCGAGCTATATCTTTTAGGTGGTGATGTCTCACCTTCCTTAATGGATAGTCCATTCACAGCTAGCTTCATTCCTTTTTTTAATCTCATTACCGCCTCAATAAATTTCTGGTCTCCTGTATCATCCTCCTGGTCATCCTCTAGCTCAGCATGGGTCTGTTTCTTGTCCTGCTTGCTACTGTTACTCTGTTTATCTTTGGACTTAGAAGGATTTCCTGCCACTTCAAAATAACCCTCCTGCTCCAATATACGAAATGTTGAGAAAAAGAATTCCTCTTCTACCTGTACTGTAATATTAATCCTGCGATATACTGCGGCCGGATAAAATATACTCAGAAAACGTCTAGCAATGATTTCATATACCCTTTGGGCAGTTGCTGATACGCTATTTAGCGCATTAATACCTTGCCCAGTGGGAATAATGGCATAATGGTCAGTAATTTTACTGTCATTGACATACCTTGTTTTCTCTAAGCCCTTGAAAGCTTGCGTATCCAGTATCTTATCAGCGAATACATTTAGCTTTGAATAGTTCTTTAGCCCTCTAATATTCTTATCTATTTCCTTGGCAACTGCTGTGGATAAAACTCTGGCATCGGTTCTTGGATATGTTACAAGCTTTTTCTCATATAGTTCCTGGACTATCTTTAAGGTCTGGTCAGGGCTTATCTTATACAACCTGGAGCAATCATTTTGAAGTTCTGCTAGGTTATATAGTAAGGGAGGGTTCTTATTCTCTTTCTTCTTCTCCATCTGTGTAATAAGGCCTTGTAGCTCATAATCTGATGTATTACTAGTCCAGCTACCATCCTCATTATAACTTGGTCGCTCCTTAGCTAGTTGATTAATTAGTTTAAGGGCTGATTCTCTTTTAAGAAATCCATTCTCCTTATAAAGCAGGGGAGAATTGTAATAGGCTGAGCCCTCCACTGCTTTGAACTCACCAGTAAGCTCACCGGTATAACCCTCACTATTTAACCCAAAGGTTGAGATAACACGGTAAAATGGAGTCTTCACAAAGCTTCTTATTTCCCTTTCTCTTCTAACAACCATTCCCAATACACAGGTCATAACTCTTCCGACTGATATTGCAGACCATTTTTTACTTGCTAAGAAATCTTGAACTGATCGGCCGTATTTTAGGGTTAATATTCTAGAAAAATTTATTCCCATCAAATAATCTTCCTTAGCACGAAGATAGGCTGCATTAGACAAGTTATCATATGCACTCAGAGGTTTAGCCTCCTTGATCCCTCTAAGTATCTCCTCCTCTGTCTGCGAGTCAATCCACACTCTTTTCTTAACCTTGGTATTGGGCACCCTTGCCAGCTGGTCTACTAAGCGATATATGTATTCTCCTTCCCGTCCCGAGTCTGTACAGACATATATGGTAGTGACATCCTCACGGTTAAGAAGTCCTTTAACTATCTGAAATTGCTTCTTAACACTAGGAATTACTTCATATTTAAATTCCTTTGGAAGAAAGGGTAGTGGCTCCATTCTCCATTGTTTATATGCAGGATCATATGCCTCAGGATAGCTCATAGTAACTAAATGCCCTACACACCAAGTAACTATACTATCGCTAGATTCAATAAAACCATCCTGTCTTTTACCAGATATTTTTAAAGCCCTGGCAAATTCCAATGCCACGCTTGGTTTTTCTGTTATATATAAGCTTATAGCCATTACTTACCAACTTTCCTGTTCTTATTTATTTCTAAGCATATATATAGATTCAGTATATTGAGCCTATACACATATTGCGGATAGTAATAGTATATCGTAAATTTGCGAATGCGACAAATAATTCTTATAACATTATTTACATTATAATTTGTTTAGAAGATAGCCTCTTATTAGTAACATTTATATTGAATACTGCTTAAATATCATATACAATAAATGTAGTAATGAAAACCACTAAGAGTATTACTATATCATTATTTAGGAGGAAAATCCTCCGTTATTAACTGTATTACTATATCATTATTTAGGAGGAAAATCCTCCGTTATTAACTGTATTACTATATCATTATTTAGGAGGATTGGGATGAGGCCTTATCAGATTTTTAGTGATTCCTCATGCGATTTACCGGATAATCTGCTAGAGGAACACCAAATAAAGCTAATACCCTTTTATGTGAGCTTCGATCAGGAGAGTTATTATAAGGACAATATTGATATCAGCAAAGATGAATTTTACGAAATAATAACTCAGAAGAAAATCTATGCAAAGACTTCTCTTCCTTCTGTTCAAGATTATATAGCCATGTTTAGGCAGGCCCTTAAGGAGGGTAATGATATCCTTTGTCTATGCCTCACACAAAAATTTAGCGGTTCCTACAAATCAGCACTACAAGCAAAAAACATCTTAGAGGAACAATATCCCCAATCTGTAATATCTGTAATTGATAGTATTCAGGCCACCGCAGGACAGGGAATCCTCCTAATGCAAATAGCTGCCATGAAAGCAGCAGGACTTACACTGGAGGAGGTAACTCATAAAGCAAATATCTTAAAAACAACTGCTAGGATTATGTTCACAGTGAATACTCTTGATTATCTTG
>JAAYPG010000030.1 GCA_012519905.1 Clostridiales bacterium
AAATATCAGAAAGTTTCTTCAAAACATCCTCTATTGATGCACCCTTAAGCTCTGGCAATTTCTCTATAGCACCGTTCAGATTATTGGTATAAGCAGCGTGATGCTTTGAATAATGGGTATTCATTGTAAGCTCATCAATGTGAGGCTCCAGGGCATTAAAATTATAATTAAGTTCGATTTGTTTAAACATATAAAAATCCTCCTTTAAATAAAATAATAGTATTTATAATTAAGTAGTCTCGCCTATTAAATTGTAAGCAATTAAATTGTACACTTATTATCTCACAAGTTAAATAAAAAAGCAAGGGGTAATTTAAAGATTATTTTTCCAAGAAAACTTTATTCGATATAATAAAACTTATAAAGTATATGATAGAGATACCGATAGATACTACATCAATTAAACCTTATTCTATTTAACAGGGCTGCTTCAAAACAACCTTCTTATGGTATTTTGAAGCAGCCCTTGATTTATAATCTATTCCTCACATTAAAGACTTAATCAGTTACATATACAGTACACCTAGCCTTAGTTCCATCCTCCTTGGCATAGATATAAGCTCTCCCTTTTTTGATAGCGGTTATTTGGCCTAAAGAGTCAACAGTAGCTACATTCGTATTACTACTAGACCATTGGGGATAATTGCCAGAGGACACCTTAGCACTTATTATTTTTTTCTTTCCTACCTTTATAGTAAGTTCTTCTGCACTTAGGGCAATATCGGGTTTCTTAACGACAAGTTCACAGGTTGCAGATACACGGTCCACAGTAGCTGTTATAGTTGCAGTTCCGTTTTTAATGGCTGTTAATGTGCCGTCAGGATTTATGGTTGCCACACTCTTTCTATTGATTTTCCAGGTAGGCTTAATACCTGATGACACATCAGCGCTAAGCTTTATACTTTGGCCTCTGTATAAGCTTATTTTTTTCTTGTTCAATTTTACTACAGGATATTTTACCTTTACCTTACAGGTTGCCGTGCTACCATCCGCAGTTGCAGTTATTGTACTTTCACCAGGCTTTATACCAACCACCATACCCTTATCATCAACAGTAGCTATACTTTTATGGCTACTTTTCCATTTAATAGGTGATTTAGTAGAGGAACTAGCGGATAACACAAGGCTTTCCCCTCGCTCAATAGATACTGATGATTTATTGATGGATACCTTGGTTTTCTTCACAGTAACTTTACATGAGGCTTCTCCGCCTTTAACCTTGGCAGTAATTGTAGCTACGCCATCCTTCTTAGCGGTGACCTTACCATAAGTATTGACAGAGGCAATCCGTGAGCTGCTACTGCTCCATTTTGGGATCATACCATTAGTTGGAATGGCTATGATGTAGAATTCATCACCTATATTAACGGTTTTCTTATAGGTTGATAAAAATACAAGAGAGAAGGAATTAGATGCTTCTACATGTTTTGTGTGTTGGGAGAAGGTAAGAAAGGGTAAAATGATAGATAATAAAGCTGAAAGCAAGATTTTCTTACTACGAGTCATAAGAATCCTCCATTCAATGAATGTGAGGAATAGATATAAGGAATTCTAGCACATAAGGGTATAAATGTAAATAAATCCTAATAAGAATCGTAACAAGTAACAAACAGCATATAGTAAATTAAGCATTATTGACAATTAATATCTATATTTCATCTAAGTTTTATTGCAAATTTATGTAAAGTAGAGTATGATAATAATTGGTTTTTTAAATGTAAAATTAGGGGCTTAGCATAATGAATTCAGATAGAATAAAAAAATCCATATTGAACATAAGTGTAATTCTGGCATTGATTTTGTTCTTTTTCCTATATTATATAAACTTAAGCAGGGAAAATAAAATTAGTCTATCGCCAGAGATTGAGACTCTTACAGTTCCTTATCCTAAAAGTTCAGAGCTAAAAGAGAGCAAAAATGTATATAAGAGATATACTCCTGGTGAAATAACAGGGGTTTACATAGATGTATTTTCGACTAGGGATAAATCAGGAAAAATATTTAGTTTTTCCGATTTTGATTTAATAGCAGATTGGGATACAGATTTTAATCCCATCTTGGATGCATATGTGCAATTTGCTGACGATGAAAAACAGCCCAAGGGACAAGCAGTAAATATGCCAAATGCCACCATTAAAGTAAAGGGCAATCCCAGTGCATCCTTAAAGTCATATCGTATTAAATTTATGGATGGTAGCCCAGGCTATAAGGGACAGTCTGTATTTAATCTGAACAAACATTTGAATGATCCAAGCCGAATTGCTAATAAATTGGCTCATGATCTGATATATGATTTACAGCATATATCAGGCTTTCGTACTGAATTTGTTGAGCTCTATATAAGAGATGACTCGCTGGGTGATAAGAAAAAAGATTATCATTCCTATGGTCTATATACCCATATAGAGCAGCCTAATAAGACTTATCTTAGGTCCAGGGGATTAGATGAGAATGCTAGTTTATATAGGGCGGAAAATTTCTATTTTCAATTTACTCCGCAGATAAAGAATGTTGGCGATTCTGATTATGACAAGGATTTGTTTGAAACAGTTTTGGCTATAAGAGAGGGTAAAGACCATACCAAGCTTATACAGATGTTAAGCGATATAAATGATGAGAGTAAAGATTTCAAAGAGGTCTTTTATACATATTTTAACGAGGATAATTATCTGACTTGGCTTGCAATAAATATTCTTCTGGGAAATTCCTCTGGTATATCTGAGGGCTTTCTCTTATATAATCCAAGTGATTCGATGGTTTTTTATCTTCTACCATGGGATTTTGATAAAATCCATCAGTGGATGGAAGAGGAAGATGATAGGCCAAATATATATGAGGAACTAAATAATGTGGGGCTACATAGAAAGTATCTACAGTTGGATGGTAGCATAGAGAAGCTTAAGTTAAGAGTACAGGAGCTCAATAATGATGCATTATCAACAAAAAGGGTTAAATCCTTAATAAAACAATACAAGCCTGTATTATTAGAGATGATGAGGCAGTATCCTGATGATGTACTTTCATCTATAGGGCTTAATGAACAGATCGCCTATCTGGGACAAATTGATGAGAGAATACTTATGAATTATCAGGATTTTATGAGGCGATATCAATAATGTTAGGCAAAGCACTATAAAAGAGGAGATTAGGAATGGAATATAAAGGACATAAGCTACGTCATGAGTATAAGTACTATATCAATTCCTTTGTATATCATAAGCTTAGGGAACGCCTTCGCCATGTCCTACAGGTAGATCCTAATATGAAGGACGAGGAGGGCTATCTGATTAGCAGTTTGTATTTTGATGATATCTATCAATCGGCTATGGAGGATAAGATAAATGGTACCCCCTTTAGGGAAAAGTATAGGATTAGACTATATGAACATAGCGATAATTTAATAAAGCTGGAATGTAAAAGTAAATTCAATGATTATATCTCCAAACAGTGGGCTCCCATATCCAGAGAGGACTATAATAGAATTCTATGTGGGGACTATGAGTTTCTGATATCAAGACCAGAGGAAGTATGTAGAAAGCTTTATGCCAATCAAAAATCCAGATTAATGCGGCCGGTAACTGTTGTGGAATATCTAAGAGAAGCATATGTTCATCCCCTAGGAAATGTGAGAATAACCTTTGATAAAAATCTATCTGCTTCAATCGGGGATCTAGATATCTTTCATAAGGATTTTGAAACAACCCGTGTGCCTATGGAAGGCATGATGATTTTAGAGGTAAAATATGATGATTATCTTCCGGATTATATATGGAAGTTAGTTCAGACGGATAGTATGGTTAAAAGTGCTATATCAAAATATGTTATGTGCAGAGATATTAATAGAAAGGTGAGAAAAATATGACAACATTTTCAGATATTTTTAAAAAAAGCTTTTTAAATGATGCTTCAATGGATTTGAATTTCTACAATATTATTATGTCCTTACTTGCCGCTTATATCTGCGGAATGATAATTTATTTCGTATATAAATATTTTTATAGAGGAGTTCTATATAGTCATAACTTTAATATACTGCTTGTTCTTGTTAGTATGATTACGGCATTTATTGTACTTACAATTAGTTCAAACATAGTTCTTTCCCTAGGTATGGTCGGTGCTTTATCTATTGTTCGTTTTCGTACGGCAGTTAAGGATCCTTTGGATGTGGGATTTTTGTTCTTTTCGATATCTATAGGTATAACTTGTGGAGCCAGCCTATATCTTATGTCCTTTGTATGTACTATATTAATATCTTTAATATATATATTAATGGTTAAAGTAAAGACTGATTCCCATGTCTATCTGCTTATAGTAAAGTATGAGCATAAAGCAGGTGAGGATGTGCTTAGGATCTTATCTGATATGAAATATGCCTTAAAGAATAAAACAATATATAAGGAAAATATAGAATTAACTGTAGAAATGAAATTAAAGACAAACAATACAGAGTTTGTCTCAGACTTATCCCGTCTAGATGGGGTACATAGTGCAGCTTTGATTAATTATACAGGAGATTTTGCAGAATAAAAGAGCATGTAAGATAAAATAATAGGAGGCTGTCCCAGAAATTTAAGAGGGGGTGTATATGTTCCATCACACACTGATTAGTTGTACAGTTTACTATGATTTGTAAATCTTAATCGGACTAAAGTCCGCTTTAGATAATACAAATCATAGCAAACCGTTCTCCTAAATGTGCATGATAGGAACATATACACCCCTCAATTAATTCTGGGACAGCCTCCTGGTTTTAGGTAATAGGTAGGTTCGTCCTATTAGATAATTAACACTCTCCGTTGGGAACTTTGTTAATTAATTGTGATATGTTTCTTCTCATCCAATTTAGCTACTTCCTTAACCTTGGGAAATTCGATTTTCAATACCCCATTCTCAAAAGAAGCTTTGAAGTCCTTCTCCTCAAGTTTGTCACCTACATAGAAGCTTCTTCTGCAACTTCCACTATAGCGCTCCTTGCGGATATATTTGCCTTTATTATCTTTTTCATCTGTGATCTCTTCCTTGTTAGCTGAAATAATAAGATATCCTTTATCTAGTGAAGCAGTGATGTCCTTCTTGTCATATCCCGGAAGCTCGATTTCCAGGAGGTAGTCATTTCCTAGATCTTTAATATTTGTGGTCATCCACCTGGAAGAAGGAATACCTGTGATGGATGGAAAGTTAAAAATGTCATCAAATCCATTGAAAAAATCATCTACAAAATTGTTTCTAAAAATACTTGGTAATAACATAATCATTCCTCCTATAACAATAAATTTTTAGTTTGGACAGTCAATTCTATATCAACTATCTGTTCTATATGAACTATAACACATACAAAAGTCAGAGTCAAGTTTTAAAGCATAAATTCACAAAAGGTTCACAAAATTATTTTTGCTTCCTTTATTATTTCTTAAAAATCCTTTAAATTATTGCTAAATATTAGTATAAATGAGATAATATAATATAAGGACATCTTAAGAATAAAATACTTGATATATTTTGTGGTAATATGTTTAAGGAGGATAGGCTTCATGCCCAATATAGATAATTCTAAAATGTTATTCATTGTTAACCCAATTGCAGGTAGAACCCATGGTTCTAAGAACAATCTTCAACGAGTTATGCAGATGTTTAAAGATTACGGATACCATGTAACTATGAAGAAAACTGCTTCTAAAGGACATGCCACTGAACTTGTTCAAAAGCATGGTAGCAATTACGATATAATTGTCTGTAATGGGGGAGATGGAACATTAAATGAGGTTATATCTGGTGTGATGAGATTGGATAGAAAAATAACCATAGGCTATATACCCTCGGGGACAACAAATGACTTTGCCACAAGTCTTAATCTATCTGATAAAACGGAAACAGCAGCAAGGACTATTTTACATGGACAGCCTAGAACAGTGGATATAGGATTATTCGGTGATAACAGGTATTTCAGCTACATTGCATCCTTCGGAGCCTTTACAGGAAGCTCTTATTCAACACCCCAATCCTATAAAAATTTACTTGGACATCTAGCCTATGTATTAGATGGAATGAAGGGAATTCCTAGTATAAGACCACACCATGTTAGGGTCGAGGCGGCTGGACAGACCTATGAGGGTGATTATTTATTTGGTGCAGTCAGTAATTCTATTTCTATAGGTGGTCTTCTAAAGCTTGACTCCAATCAGGTGGATCTAAACGATGGGTTATTTGAGATTATTCTTATAAAAAACCCTAAAACGCCACTAGAGCTAAGTAGGATGCTCTTATCAATTAGTAAAAGAGAATACACAGATAAGTCTATTCAGTTTATTAAAGCGCCTGAGGCAACCTTTTATATGGACGAGGTAATTCCATGGTCGATAGATGGGGAATATGAGGCGGGAGCCAATAAGATTAAAATTCAAAACCTTACCAATGCCATAAGCATTATAGTATAGTGACGGGGACATTTCTGTCTTGGGTCAGTTGAAATAAATATGGCAAGGTCTTATAATATAAGTAGATTCTGTATCTTTACAAACAAGGAGAAGAAGGAGTATATAATTAATGGATAATCAGGATAATCTATCTGAATATGAGGAACAATCAATTGGGGATAGTTCTCATGATTCTGATATGGGCAAAGAAAGAAAAAATAAAAATAGACTAAAGAAAACTTTAATAATAAGCGGAATTTCTTTATCTGTTCTGCTTCTTATTTTTGCTTGGCTGGGACTTACAAGAAGTGGACGGAGGGTAATATACAAAATAGCAAGTAGTTTAATACATCAAGGATTTGATAATGATGATGACATAGAGACGGGCTCTGTTATCATTCCATATGAGAAAGAGCCAGCGAGTAAGGAGAAGAGCAAAGCTAAGGCTAAGGGAATAGAAGATGATAGGACCGACATAGAAAAGGGAGAGCCTGTAGTTAGAATCCGACCCGAGCCTAGAAAAGAAGCTTATGTAAGCAATTATTTATTGTTTGGAATAGAGGAGATTTTTAATGCAAAGAATGCAGATGCTATTATGATTGCCTCTGTCAATACACAGGACAATTCTATAAAGCTTACATCCGTCTTAAGAGATACATATATAGATATAGAAGGATATAACCCTAATAAGTTAAATGCCTTCTTTTCTTTGGGTGGACCTCAAACCCTTGTTGATGTTATTGAAGATAAATATCGCATTAAAATAGATGGATATGCCTATATCAATTTTGAGGCCTTTGAAAAAATAATTGATTCTCTAGGTGGAATATCAATTGAGCTTGGAGAAGAGGAGGCAAAGTATCTAAATACTACAAACTATATCTCGAATCCTGAGAATCGTACTGTTATTCCCGGTTGGAACCAACTAAATGGAAATCAAGCTCTGGGTTATTGTCGTATAAGATTAGTGAAGACAATTGGAGGAGCAAACGATGATTATGGAAGAACCCTAAGACAACGAAGGGTGATAAGAGCGGTTTTTAATAAATATAAATCCAAAGGATTAATAGACCTACTACGTATATCAAACAATACACTTAATTATGTTAAAACAAATGTTACTCAAAAGCAGATTGAGAAAACCCTAGAGGATATAATAGAAAATAAGATAAGCAAAATGGATACTATGCGACTTCCTGTAAATGGAGCCTATGAAGCACCTAAAGAGTATGGTGGAATCAAATATCCACTTGTATATGATTGGGATAAAAACATAATCCAACTATATGAGTTTATATATTTGGATACAGAGGATGAAGCTATACTCAATCTAGAAAAGTACAAGTAATTCCTTACTTTCCCTTGGACTTATTTAGGTTTTTACTTATAAGAGGAGAGGAATAGTTATTTAACTTTTTGCGTAATTCTTCTCCCTGCTTTCTAGCTATGTAGTGACCTAATTTATTATTTTTCTCATTAAACTTGCATCCATAGAGAAAGGAATCAAGATGTGATAGGTATTCCTTTCTTACGATTATAGCTGATAGGCTTATGAGGGCATTATTATCCCTAAGCTTTAGACGTATTGTTCTATTAATATCAATATCTTCCTTAGTTATGAAACCTACGCCAGTCTCACTCAGGTCCTTAACCAATACAGTTATGGATATGGGGCCGGTGGCGCTATTGATATGTATAGCCATATCTTCCCCTATATACAACCTATAGGCTTCTCTACGATTGTAGGGCTTACCCTCTCCTGAAACATCAATCTTATGGTAAATGACACCGTTATATTTCACTAGCTTGACAGTAACATTATCCCATAGATATACCTTGCCATCTATCTTTACAATTAGATTAATGCGGGTAATATCATTAAAGCCAATTGTTTGTTCATTTACTACAATAGGAGAAATCAATATAGAATTGTCAATGATTAATACTATTTCACTTTGAAAAGACATAGTCTTTCCGATATAACGAACATCCAGTTCTATACTTGATCCGTTTGGGATTTCATCAATATGCAAGTTTGCACCTCCTAAATGGATATAATGCTAGTATATTACATTTTGACAAATAAAACAACTTTATTATAAATAAGTGGAAACACAAAAACAATGAAAAGGGCGTGGTGATAGATGAAATTTACAAAGATGCAAGGCTGTGGTAATGATTATGTTTATATTAATGATATAGAAGGTAAAATCAAGAACCCTTCTGAATTAGCTATTAAAATCAGCAATAGAAATTTTGGTGTAGGCTCAGATGGATTAATACTTATCAAGGCTTCAGATAAAGCGGATTTTTTTATGGATATGTATAATAGTGATGGTTCAAGAGGAAAGATGTGTGGTAATGGAATACGCTGCGTTGGTAAGTATGTATATGACTATGGACTGACTGAAAGTGAAAGGCTTGAGATTGAGACCTTAAGTGGAATCAAGACCTTAGACCTAACTATAGAAAATGGCAAGGTATCCTTAGTTAAGGTGGACATGGGAACTCCGGTATTTACTCCTAAGGAGATACCTGTAATATCTGATAAGGATACCCTATTAAATGAACCTATTATAGTAGATGAAAAGGAATATAAAATAACCTGCATGTCATTTGGGAATCCCCATGCAGTTGTTTTTGTTGAGAATGTTGAGGACTTACCTCTTACTACTATAGGGCCCTTATTTGAAAATCATACAATGTTTCCCGATAGAGTAAATACGGAATTTGTACAGGTCATTAATAGAGGTCATATAAGTATGCGTGTATGGGAAAGGGGCTCAGGTGAAACCCTGGCCTGTGGTACCGGAGCATGTGCGGCTGCTGTAGCCTGTATTTTAAGTAATCTTACAGATGATGAGCTAAGAGTAACTCTTCTGGGTGGAGATTTATATATAAGCTATGATAAATCTACCAATCTAGTATATATGACAGGCCCTGCAGTAACAGTATTTGACGGAGAGGTTATAGACCTAGGTTTGGAGGTGCAATATGATATATCCTGCTAATTTGGAACAAGGATTTAGTATAGGTGTGACAGCTACATCAGCAGGCTTTGAGGATGAGGTTGATTATATAAGACTTGATAGTGCAATAAAACATTTTGGAAGACTTGGTTACCCTGTTATCACTACACCCAATGTAAGAAGCGGAGATATGAAGGGACGAAGCTCAGATGGTGCTAGAAGAGCTATGGAGTTATTAGAGCTTATAAAGAATCCTAAAGTTAGAGCTATATTTGCTGCTAGCGGAGGGGATTTTTTGGTAGAGATGCTTCCCTTTGTGGATTTTCAGATAATAAAAGAAAATCCCACATGGGTACAGGGCTTTTCAGATACTACAGGCTTAACTTTTACAATAACAACAAACCTAGACATTGCTACAATGTATTCATATAATTTTTCTACCTTCGGCATGGGAAACTGGCATACTTCTCTGTCAAATAATCTTCTTTTACTTGAGGGTAAGGATATAGTCCAAAACAGCTTTGATAGATATCAGGATGGATACTATAAAAGAGTTACAGGTCTTGAGGAGTTTGTTCTGGAGAAGGAAGTAGAATGGAGGAATATCTCTCCTAAGGGTATTAGTGATGCTGACGAGATTGGTATATCTGGTCGTATGTTGGGAGGATGTCTGGATATACTTTTGAATCTTGTAGGAACGAGATTTGACAAGACTGCTGAGTTTGTTGAAAGATATAAAGAGGATGGTATTTTGTGGTTCCTTGAAAGCTATAATCTTAGTAGTGATGCTATGATTCGAGGTCTTTGGCAGCTTAAGGAAGCCGGTTGGTTTACTAATTCAGTAGGCTTTATATTTGGAAGGCCGGCTATGTATGATATACAATATGACATATCCTATGAAGAGGCTATACTTTCTGTATTAGGAGAACTTAACTTGCCTATAATCATGGATGCAGACATTGGTCATGTATCTCCGCAGTTTACCATAATAAATGGTGCCTTGGGCAGGGTAGAAAGTAAAGATAATAAGGGTAGGATTATTTTTGAAAGAAGGTAGCGATTTCTTATGAAAATAAAGCAAGATAGTAATACACTATATCCTATGTTTTTTTTCATAGGAACTCTGGTTTATCTTGAAATATTAACTCATCTATATATTTTTAACTCTATTGATAGCAGGATAATATACCCGATTATCTTTGCTATATCTATGGGTATGTTATTTACGCTGTTATCAGGAGCTTTTGATTCATATGGCAATAGGCTGATAATGTGGTTCTTGACTACTATAACATGTTTGATATTTGGTCTACAGCTGGTATATTATAGGGTCTTTAAGGTGTTTTTTTCCTTCCAGACTCTAGGTATGGCAAGAGATGCCGTATTAGAATTTGGTGATGATGTTAATAATGCTATCAATTCAAATATTCTTCCGCTTATCACAATTATGCTTCCTTTGTTTGTTTTATATTTACTTATTAGGTATGTATTCATAAGTGATAAGAGAAATACAAGGAGCCAATGCTATCTTCTTATAGGGGCATTATGCTTTCATTTGCTTGCCCTACTATTACTGCCTATTCATAGTAAATCAGACTATTCACCCTATGATCTTTATTATCACAGTAAGGTACCCGAGCTAAGTGGAGAGCAGCTGGGTGTTATAACGTTAACCAGATTTGATTTGTCTGGTATGCTAGGAGAGAATGATGAGCTGATATTGGTTGATAATGACGCTCTTATAATTGATATGATGCAGGAGGCAGATCCGACCCCTGCTCCTGTATTGGAGTCTAGGGATATACCCGAACCTATCAGGCAAGATATTCAGGAGAAAGAGCCAAGTCCTATACCGACTCCTCTGCCAACTCCTAAACCTGATAGATCACCTAATATAATGAATATTGATTTCGAGAAGCTGGCTATGAATGAAGATAATCAGGCGATTAAGCAGCTTCATAATTATTTTGCTACCATAGAACCGACCAACAAGAATGAATATACGGGATTGTTTAAAGGATACAACCTTATATTGATAACAGCAGAGGGTTTTTCGCCCTATGCTGTACATAAGGATGTTACACCTACCTTATATAAGCTAGTCAATGAAGGCTTTGTATTCAATAATTTCTATACAGCACTTTGGCAGACTAGTACAAGTGATGGTGAATATGTAGCACTCACAGGACTTATACCGGTAGGAACTAGGAGCATGTTCATTTCCCGTAACAATCTTTTACCATTTGCCTTAGGAAGGCAATTTAATCTTTTGGGCTTGGAAAGTAAGGCATATCATAATCATACCTATACCTATTATGAGAGAGATGAAACCCATCCTAATTTAGGTTATATATTTAAGGGGAAGGGAAATGGCCTTGTATTGGATTCCGATGTATGGCCTGAGTCCGACTTGGAAATGATTAAGCACACAGTAGATGAGTATATCCATGAAGAGTCTTTTCATGTATATTATCTGACTGTGAGCGGACATATGAATTATACCTTTGTCGGTAACAGTATGTCTTTTAAAAATAGAGACTTAGTTAAGGACCTTCCCTATTCACCAGATGCAAGAGCATATATAGCCTGTCAGATTGAGCTTGATAGAGCCTTGGAGGAGTTGATAGAAAGCTTAAAAAAGGCCAATGTACTGGATAAAACTGTGATTGCCTTAAGCTCAGACCATTATCCCTATGGATGGGAGAAGGAAAGGTTGGATGAATTAGCCGGTCACGAAGTGGATCCCGATTTTGAAGTGTTTCGAAATCACTTTATTCTCTGGAACTCTGGCATGGATACTAAGATCATCATAGACAAGCCTTGCTCTAGTCTTGATATTTTACCTACACTTAGCAATTTATTTGGACTTACTTATGATTCCAGACTATTAATGGGGCGAGATGCCTTATCTGATAGCGATCCCCTAGTAATCTTAAGTAATAGAAGCTTTATCAATGATAAGGTTATGTATAACTCATCTACAGGAGAGGTAATAAATCTAACTGGTGAAGAGCTCCCAGTTGATTATATTAAAAATATGAATGCCATAATAAAAAACAAATTTACTGTATCGAAAAGTGTATTAAGAAATGATTATTATCGGTACTTGTTTCCTAATTACCCCGAAGAGTTTTTATCAGAAGGATACTATCAGCATTAGAGTATGAATAAGAAAGATTAAGATATATGATTATGTATAATTAATAGTTAACGGTAAAGTATATTATTTATATGCTTCAGAGAATATAATTCTATATTAATTTTAAATGAGGTAAATTTTTAATGAAGATAAATAATGATATCTTTAACAATATATTGAATATGGTTAAGCTAAGCTGCACTGAAGAAGAAAAGAAGCAGCTCATTAAGGATCTGAACAAACTGGTTGGCTTTATTGATACTATGAGTGAGCTAAATACAGACAATGTAGAGCCAATGACTTATATTCATTCCACAAGGAATGTATACCGTGAGGATATAGTCAATGATAGTAAAGAAGATCACGATATCCATGCAAATGCTCTGGAGATTAAGGATGGATATTATGTAGTGCCCCGTATATTGGAATAGGAAGGTTACTTATCTAAACGAAATGGAGACTTATATGAAGGAAATTACTGCAATGTCGGCAACGGCAGTAGCAAAAAAGATAAAAGAAAAAGAGCTGTCCGTACTAGAGGTTGTGGAAGCTCAGCTAAATGCAATAAAAGAAAGAGAACCCCTTTATAATAGCTATATAACAATAACTGAGAAGGAAGCTAGGGAACAAGCCTTGTTAATACAAAAATTGATTGATGATGGTTCTCTAAAGGATTCGCCTCTAGCTGGAGTTCCAGTGGCTATAAAAGATAATATATGCACTAAAGGGATAAAGACTACCTGTGCATCGAAAATGTTGGCCAATTTTATCCCTTCATATGATGCTACTGTTATCCAAAGGCTGAAAAATGCTGGAGCCATATTGCTTGGCAAGGTGAATATGGATGAGTTTGCTATGGGAGGGACTACAAAAACTTCTTATTTCGGTGAAGCAAAAAATCCATGGAATCCGAAACATACACCCGGAGGTTCAAGCGGAGGCTCATCAGCAGCTGTGGCTGCAGAGGAGGCTTTTATATCATTAGGCTCTGATACCGGAGGATCTATTAGGCAACCTGCTGCTTATTGTGGCTTAGTTGGTTTTAAGCCTACCTATGGAACTGTCTCAAGATATGGTCTTATACCATTAGCATCATCCCTTGACCAGATAGGACCCTTGTCTAGGAATATCTCAGACTGTGCTTCAATTCTTGAGGTAATATCAGGCTATGACCCCAAGGATGAGACATCTATAAATCAGGTAAGGTATACTTATCGTGAAGCCCTTGTGGATGATGTGTCAAATATGAAGATAGGTGTTCCAAAGCTATATTTAGAGGAGGATCTTGATAAAGACATAAGAGATTGTTTTATGGGAGCCATAAAGACCTTTGAGGATATGGGTGCCAAGGTAGAAGTATTTGATTTAGATGAGATAAGCTACAGTGTACAAGCTTATTATGTTATTTCATGTGCAGAGGCAAGCTCTAATCTATCAAGATATGATGGAATAAGGTATGGTCACCAGGCAGGAGACTATGATGATCTTGATGAGCTGTACAAGATATCAAGAGCTGAAGGCTTTGGATATGATGTAAAGCTTAGGATTATGCTGGGAACACATATGCTTAGTTCGGGTAATTATGAAAAATATTATGATAAGGCTAGAAGGATACGAAGCTTGATAAGCAGATCCTATGAGGATGCCTTTAAAAAATACGACATCATTCTTAGCCCTGAATCCCTAACTACGGCTCCATTATTAAAGAGTAAGAATTCACCATCAACTAAAAAGCATCGCTCAGAGATACTTAATTGCTCTGTTAATTTAGCTGGTCTTCCAGCAGTTAGTATTCCCTGTGGTATAGATAAAAAGGGTCTTCCTATAGGATTACAGATAATTGGGAGCTTATTTGGTGAGAAATCATTAATTCAAGCTGCATACTCCTTCGAACAGACAAAACCATATGAAAGACCAGGAACATTGATAGATTAAGGGTAGTGAGGTATTGATTTATGAAAAAATATGAAACAGTAATTGGTCTGGAGGTGCATGTAGAGCTATCTACATACTCTAAGGTCTTTTGTGGATGCTCTACTAGATTTGGGAAAAGACCTAATATAAATTCTTGTCCCGTATGTATGGGAATGCCGGGAACCCTTCCTAGTTTGAACAAAAAGGCAGTAGACCTTGCCTTATTGGCAGGTTTAGCTCTTAATTGTGATATAGTCCAGACCTGTATGTTTGATAGGAAGAATTACTTTTACCCTGACCTTCCAAAGGCCTATCAGATTTCACAGCTATACCTTCCCATAGCTAGAAATGGGAGCCTATCCATAGATAATAAGGGAACTAAGAAGCTTATTGGTATTCATGAACTACATATTGAGGAGGATGCCGGTAAGCTAATACATGATTCCGATAGCAATATTACCCTTGTGGATTATAACCGTTCCGGGGTCCCACTGATAGAAATAGTTAGCAGGCCGGATATGAGGTCGGCAGAGGAGGTCTTGGAGTATCTGGATAAACTAAGGATAATCCTTAGATATCTGGGTGTATCGGATTGTAAGATGCAGGAGGGCTCCATGAGAGTGGATATCAATCTATCTGTAAGAGAAAGCGGAGAGACCATGCTTGGGACTAGAACTGAGATTAAGAATATGAATTCCTTTAAGGCGATTGCTAGGGCGATTGAAGGTGAAAGTAAGAGACAGATAGATATATTAAAGGCAGGAGGCCAAATAGTTCAAGAAACCAGAAGATGGGATGATAACCGCAATGAAAGCATAAGAATGAGATCAAAGGAGGAGGCCCAGGACTATCGTTATTTTCCCGATCCAGATATATTGCCCTTGGAGATTTCAGATAGATGGATACATAATCTTCGTTCCTCGCTACCTGAGCTTCGTGAAGAGAAAATACTACGTTTTAAAAATGAATATGATTTATCAGAATATGATGCTGGGGTTATCACTTCCTCTAGAGAAATGGCTGATTTATTCGAGAGAACAGCTATCCTTTGCAATAAGCCAAAGGAAGTAGCCAACTGGCTGATGGTAGAGGGTATGCGTTTAATGAAAGAAAACAATATAGATCCATGGGATATAGATCTTCATCCTGAGCACTTTTCAAAATTAATCTCCATGATAGAAGAGGGGATTATTAACCGAGTCAAGGCTAAGGATGTATTTGAATATGTTTTTTTACAGGATGGAGACCCGGAAGAGTATGTGAAAAAGCACGGACTTGAGATGATATCAGACGACAAAGTGCTTCGTACGATAATAAAACAGGTGATTAATGATAATGCTGGTCCCGTATCAGATTATCGGAATGGCAAGACTAAAGCCTTTGGATATCTGGTAGGACAGACTATGAAGTCAATGAAGGGCAAGGGGGATCCTACTCTAGTAAATGCTATTCTTAAAGAGATGCTTGAGTAAGTTGTTGTTATTTTACTGCTATTAGATTATAATAAAATTACCAATCGAGCAAAAAATGTAAAATACAATAGGAGGTTGCATTGTGGAGGAGAAGAGAAGGTCTAAAAGGATGCCCATTCAGCTATCATTACAAATCAGTGATCTGTATAAACAGGACTATGTGCATGTTATAAATATTAATGCACCAATTGAAGTAGTAAATATTTCGAAGACTGGTATAGGTTTTATTTCAGAAAGTAAGCTTCCCATAGGCTATTACTTTAATGCCAGCATTAATCTCGGAGATAAAGAGACGCTCCATAGTGTGGTAAAGATAATCAGAAGCCAGCCTATTGATGATAAATCAACCATGTATGGTTGTGAATTTGTAGGGATGGCGGAAGTATTATCATTTATATTTGAGGCCTATGATTGCAAGCTAGCCGAGGAAGCTTAAGTTACATATGAAATTATGCTCTGATATCAAAGGAATAACGAGATATACCAGCGCTGGGGGTATCCTGCTCTAGGATATTATTTATAAAATCTGTCTTATTATCAGATATCTGTGTCTTTGCTTGAAACTGATAACCCTTGTCACTAAGTAGCTTGGTTAGCTCATGTAGATACTTAGATATTAATTGCTCAGAGGATTTTTCCAGATAGAAAACAGCATTAACCTGACGACTACTCATAAACATATGAATATCCATAGAACCTAAATAAGTCATATCCAGATGAAGCAGAACATTAAGTCTTTCCGTATCATCATGCTTGTGGTTCTTACGCGTAAACACATATAAATCTCCATGAACATCCTGCTCCTTGAATCTTATAGGTAGCTGGAGATAAATAAATAGCTCATTTAAATATCTCATAAACTGCAGATTATCCTGCAGTTTATTTACTGAGGACTTAATATTATCGAGGTTGACCATCTTATAACTATCAGTCAGCTCATCTAAACGCTCCATATCCTCATCAAGACGGCTGTAAAATTCTTTAGCCCTATTATTTACCTTTAGCTCATTTGGGCTAAGGGTCCATCTCTTATGAAGGGCTTCCGCTATCATATAAGTGTAATCGTCTGAATAAAGTATATTTACCAGCTTTTCCTTGTTTGCCTCTGATAGATGTTTATACATACTAATAAAAGTCCTGCTTATATAGATTGGAAGCATAGTGTTTCCTGAGAAGGGCTGGAGCGAATCCTGCTGGTATAGGTCATGAACAATAGTCAGTAGGCTTTCTAGGGTCATAGATTCATTTGAAAGTTCTTCTTTAATATAATTTCTTAATTCAATGCTATAATGTTCTTCTTCTTTTGTTATATTTAATAGCAGATTTTTAAGCTGTATTAGCTCCTTGTCTGGTAAAATTTGTTCAACAGCTGTATCGGGATATAATTGCTCCTGCAGTTCTTGTCCGTCTATCAGTATATTCAGAAGTTCCCTCTGCATATTTATAATATGATTGAATTGCGTATTGCCGCTAGGAGTTTTATTAGGAATGTCATCGGGTATGACCTTATTAGAAGCAATGCTGGTGAAGGCTTTCATGTTATTAGTGTCTATCTGGTTCTTGGCCACCATAGGTTGATTGGTCCCTAAATCACTTAGCTGGTCAATTAGGGAATTAAGCTGGTTTAGTATCTGATGACTGCCCTTTTGATAAGTTTCAAATTGTGCAATGCTAGCATTGTTAATAGGTAGATCATGCTTATGCATTAATACGAGCGTCGGGATATTTACATCAGGATATGTCGATGTAAGCTTTATCAGTTGAAGAATGGTTTTCTTATCTACAGGCATTTGATAATTTAGAAGCTCTTGCACGATAGCAATATTTCTTTCAGAGGCTGTATATCCAGAGGCAAATAAAGCCTTTTGGATTATATCATCTAAAGGTGCATTGCTTGACGAAATATATTTTAAGGTAATCTGTCCATCGGTCTGGTCCGATATGACAAACTCTGCTGTCTGGCCAATAGAAAGGGGAAGCTCTCCAGATATTCTGGCAGAGATAATCTGACCGCTAGGTTCTAACTTTATCTTAACATCCTGATATCGTAAATCAATTATCTCGCCCTTAACAATAGTCTGTTCATTTTTATTAATTTGAACAGGCTTATAATCTTGCCTTGATACTCTTATATTTTGTCCCTTAGCTTGGGATGCTTCGTATTCAGAGCTAGCTTTATGAAGCCTGCTATGTTTTGGTCTGTATTCATTTATTTCCATATTAATTACTTCCTTCATGTATATGATTTCATTAGATAATTATTATAAGTAATCCATGTCACATTATTAATATCGGCCTTTGTTTAATATTTAGTAATAATGCAAACTGAATCGTTATAATTTTGTGATTTGAATCATTGATTATTGATTGTAGTTGTAGTAATATATGTATCGGCTAAATGAAGAAGATTGTATAATTATTAACATAGTAAAAATTGTGCAATATTACAAGATAATATCTGAATTCTTAATGATAACTATTATCATTTACCATTGACTTGGATTTATATATTATCTAAAATTATATTGAAAGAGAATATGATGCCTAAATTGTGATTTCATTTAAGGAGGAACGTCAAATGAGACAAGAATGGAATGGTTTTAAAAGCGGAAGCTGGACTACAGAAGTTAATGTTAGAAGCTTTATTCAAGATAACTACACCCCATATGAGGGCGATGATTCATTTTTAGTAGGACCCACTAAGAGGACTCTAGAACTTTGGGATAAGACAATGGAGCTAATGAAGCTAGAGAATGAGAAGGGAATTATTGATGCAGAGACCTCAAAGCCTTCTACAATTACAACTTTTGGTCCTGGATACCTAGATAAGGAAAATGAAATTATTGTAGGATTTCAGACTGATAAACCGCTAAAAAGAGGAATTATGCCTAATGGTGGTATTCGTGTAGTGAAAAAGGCTTTGGATTCCTATGGCTATACCCTTGATAAAACCACTGAAGAGATATATACAAAAAATAGAAAAACACATAATGATGGTGTTTTTGATGCATATACTGATGCTATGAGAAAGGCAAGACATTCAGGCATTATTACTGGTCTTCCTGATGCATATGGAAGAGGTAGAATTATTGGAGACTATAGAAGAGTGGCTCTTTATGGTGTGGATTTTCTTATAGAGGAAAAACTGCACGAGAAGAAGCTATTAGAGAATCCTACTCTTGGATCACCAGATATTCGCCTTCGTGAAGAATTATCAGAGCAGATATCAGCTTTAAAACAGCTTAAGGAGATGGCAGCCTCCTATGGTTATGATATTAGTGTACCTGCAAAAGATTCATTTGAGGCAACCCAATGGACTTATTTTGCATATCTTGGTGCAATAAAGGAACAGGATGGAGCAGCCATGAGTCTTGGGCGTGTATCTACTTTCCTTGATATATATTATGAAAGAGATCTGAAGAACGGACTGATTACAGAAGAAGAGATACAGGAGCTGATGGATCAGTTTGTTATGAAGCTTCGTATGGTACGTTTTCTTCGTACTCCAGAATATAATGATTTATTCTCAGGAGACCCTACTTGGGTTACAGAGGCTATCGGTGGCATGGGCTTAGATGGAAGAACCTTGGTTACAAAGAGTAGCTTTAGGATACTTCATACACTATATAATTTAGGGCCTGCACCTGAACCGAACCTTACAGTGCTTTGGTCTGTATTCTTACCTGAACCATTTAAAAAGTTCTGTGCAAAGGTATCCATAGATACCAGCTCCATTCAATATGAAAGTGATGATATTATGAGAGAGGTTTGGGGCGATGACTACGGAATTGCTTGTTGTGTATCCGCTATGAGACTTGGTAAGCAGATGCAATTCTTCGGAGCCCGTGCAAACCTGGCTAAAGCTCTTTTATATGCCATCAATGGTGGTAAGGATGAGATGTCAGGTGAACAGGTTGCACCTATGTTTGCCCCTATTACTAGCGAGTATCTTGACTATGATGAGGTAATAGCGAAACTTGACCAGACCCTTGATTGGCTATCAGAGCTATATATTAATACACTAAATGTAATTCATTACATGCATGATAAGTATAATTATGAAAAGCTACAAATGGCACTTCATGATGTGGATATACTTCGTACACAGGCCTGTGGTATTGCTGGTTTGTCTGTTGTTGCCGATTCCTTATCTGCAATTAAATATGCTAAGGTAAAGGCAATTCGTAATGAGAATGGTCTGGTAACAGATTATGAAATAGAAGGAGATTATCCTGCCTTTGGTAATAATGATGATAAGGTAGATCAGATTGCCGTTGACCTTGTTGAAAGATTTATGAATAAGCTTCGTAAGGTAAAGACTTACCGTGATTCTAGGCATACTCTTTCAGTCTTAACCATTACATCTAATGTTGTATATGGTAAAAAGACAGGAAGTACTCCTGATGGTAGAAAGAAGGGAGAGCCTTTTGCACCAGGTGCAAATCCTATGCATGGTAGAGATAAGAAGGGTGCAATAGCATCTATGTCATCTGTTGCAAAATTACCTTATAAGCATTCGGAGGATGGAATTTCCTATACCTTCTCCATAGTTCCTAAAGCATTAGGTAAGGATAAGGAAGAAAGAGTAGGAAATCTAGTAGGTATGTTAGATGGATACTTCCATAGTAAGGGACATCATATCAATGTAAATGTATTTGACCGTGAGACTTTGATGGATGCAATGGATCATCCAGAGAAATACCCTCAGCTGACAATCCGTGTATCAGGATATGCGGTTAACTTCGTTAAACTGAACAGAGAACAGCAGCTAGATGTTATCCATCGTACTTTCCACGAAAGATAAAATTTTAATATGTTGAGTATAATGGGGTGTGAGCTAATAAAATGACTTGACCCAAGCTTCTATATAGTGAGCCAGACTAGTTGTGAAAGTTTAACAAGTACCACAAGCAGGTACTCTGAGACCTTCGGTACTTAGGTGACGTACTTTGGCACCTTATGTACCGTTACGAGGCGAAGGTAGCGAAAGTGTGCCTGCGATGGTTTGTTAAACTTGCACAAGTAAAGTAAGGTAGAGTTTCGTAATCACCTAATAGAAGCTGATATAAGAAAGGAGAATGGCCTATGGCTAAGCTTGGAAGAATTCATTCGTTAGAAAGCTTTGGAACCGTGGATGGACCTGGGATACGGTTTGTGGTATTTATGCAGGGTTGTCCCCTACGGTGTCAGTTTTGCCATAATCCGGATACATGGGATGTTAACAAGGGTAATGAATACACCCCAGAAAGCTTATTTGAGGAAATTATAAAATATAAATCCTACATGGATTATTCCGGAGGTGGGGTAACCTTCACCGGTGGAGAACCTCTATTGCAGGCAGATTTTATTCTTGAAGTAAGTAAGATGTGTAAGAGAGAAGGAATATCGGTATCCATAGACACCTCCGGATTTATTTATAATGATGAAGTAGAAGAGCTTTTAGATTATACAGATTTGGTTTTATTAGATATTAAGAATTATGATCCGATTGTTTATAAGACAATTACTGGAGTGAACTTAAGTCCTACAATGAAGTTCTTAAACCATCTTAAGGAGAAGAATATTGCGGCCTGGGTAAGATATGTTGTAGTTCCTCAGCTTACCGATAATCTGGATAGTATAAAAAAATTATCAGATCACCTAGATGATTATCCTAATGTGGAGAAAATTGAGCTTTTGGCCTTTCATAAGATGGGTGAATATAAGTGGGAAGAGATGGGTCTTGAGTATAAGCTTGCAGATACTAAGGAGCCCAGTAAGGAGCTTATGAGAAAGGTTATGGATATCCTTTCGACTAATGGAAAAGTAGTTACTTCAAACGCTTAGGCGGTTGGGCTATGGAGGCTGATTATGAAAATCTACTTAATCCGTCATGGGGAGACAGATTGGAATCTCATGGGAAAGATCCAAGGTAGAGAGGATATACCTCTAAATGATACAGGAAGAAATCAAGCGCTAAGATGTGCCAGAGCATTTAAAGAAAAGGGCATAAGGAATATAATATCCAGCCCTCTTATTCGTGCTCTTGAGACAGCAAAGATTATATCAGATAAAACAGTGAAGACTGATGTTATAATAGACAAAGATTTGATAGAACGGGATTTTGGCCTAATGTCAGGTATGACCTATGACCGGAGTAAGTATTTTGATACCTTTGATCATGAAGATACTATGGAGCCCTTGGAAAAGGTGGGTAAAAGGTTTATAGGTTGTATTAGAAGATATGCTGAAAGGTTCAGTGGACAGGATATAATAATGGTATCCCATGGTGCAGCTATTAATTCTGTTATAAAGACATTAACCAAAGGAGATAAGGGCTCTGGAAAGACAAGATTGAAGAATGCTTGCATTAGCATTCTTACATATAAGGATAGGGAAATAAATCTGAGTTCATTTAATTTATCCCCAGAGGAGTTCATGGATATAGAGGGTTAATAGCACTATTACAGTATCAAAATGCTTAGGCGGTGGGGCTATGGAGCAAAGGATTGTTATAAAAGTATTTAAATCTATAGACAGTAGGAATTCCCTGGTATATATGTCCAAGGGAGATAATCTACTTGATGCTTTAGTGAGCTCTAATCTAACTATATCCAATGAATGTGGGGGAATGGGTACATGCGGAAAATGCATGATCCGACTTGTGGAAGGGGCATTAGATATAAGCACCCAGGATAGGAATGTGCTTTCTGAGCATGAGCTTGCAGAGGGATATCGTCTGGCATGCACGGCTTATCCTGATAGGGATTGCACCATTATGCTATGCTCCAGAACAAGTGATGATTTTAAGGTGGTTACAGAAACCCTTAGTTATAATGCTATTAAAGAGTCTTCTATGGAAGTTATATCCCATAGTAAGACCTTTTTGCATGAGAAAAACTCTTATGCTCTTGCAATAGATCTAGGAACCACAACATTGGCCTTTGCTATCATATCATTAAGAGATGGAGTTATTATAGATAAGTATAGTGCTAATAATCCCCAGAGGATATACGGAGCTGATGTGGTATCTAGAATTAAGTCTTCCAACGAGGGTAAGCTGAAAATGCTATCAGATCTTATTAGGAAAGGCCTTAGAGATGGGATATATGCACTGCTTGCTAAGGCTGATACTAAAATGTCTAATTTAGAAAAGATAATTATATCTGGAAATACTACAATGATACATTTACTTATGGAGTATCCCTGTGACAATTTAGGAGCCTATCCTTTTAAACCAATTAATTTAGGCATTATAAATACATTTTCTGATGATTTAATAGGTCTAAATGATAGGATTCCCCTTATGATATTACCAGGTATTTCTGCTTTTGTAGGAGGGGATGTTACTGCCGGATTATTGGCCTGTGGATTTTACCATAAAGAAGAACCCTGTATTTTTATAGATTTAGGTACTAATGGTGAAATAGTCCTTGGTCATAAGGATAGATTATTTGTTACCTCCACAGCAGCAGGACCGGCCTTTGAAGGAGGGAATATACTCTATGGGGTTGGAAGTATACCAGGTGCCATATATAATGTATCTTTTAAGAATAAAATATTAAGCTATAACACTATAGATAATGCCCCACCAGTGGGTCTGTGTGGAACAGGACTAATTGAACTGGTATCTGAGCTACTTATAGAGGGTCTAATAGATAGATCCGGACTTCTTGTGGATAGGTATTTTGATAGCGGCTACCCGATAGCTGGTATGAAGTTAATTCAGAAGGATATAAGAGAACTACAACTGGCTAAATCTGCCATACGGGTAGGTATGGATATATTATTAAAGAAACTTGGTTTATCTTATGAAGAGTTAGATGAGGTGTATTTAGCAGGAGGCTTTGGCTATCATCTAGATATAGAGAAGGCTGTTATGATTGGCTTACTTCCTGAAGCTCTTATGAATAAGGTCAAGGTTGTTGGTAATGCTTCACTGTCAGGAGCGATTATGTCCTTAAGTGATTCTGAAACAATTAAAAAAATGCAGGATATAATATCATCAGCGGAGGAAGTACATTTATCTAATGAAGATGATTTTAATGATTTATTTATAAATTATCTATCCTTTTGATATTTGTAATGGTAAAGATATGGAATATATGAGATAATTAATAGCATGATACATGTAATTATTAGAGGAGGTAAAACCTCCGTTATATATCTTTAAATATGTAATTATTAGAGGAGGTTTGTAGATGCGAATAGGAACAGGCTATGATGTGCATAAGCTTGTAGAGAATAGAGACTTAATTATTGGTGGAGTAAATATACCCTATGAAAAAGGACTTTTGGGTCATTCAGATGCCGATGTACTAACTCATGCTATTATGGATGCACTATTGGGTGCGGCTGCATTAGGAGATATAGGAAGACATTTTCCTGATAATGATGCCCGCTATAAGGGGGCTTCTAGCATAGAGCTCTTAAAAAAGGTTAAGAAAATCTTGGACGAGAAGTTATACCTGATTGAAAATATTGACGCTACAATAATGGCCCAGGAGCCTAAGCTATCACCTTTCATACCTGCTATGATTAAGAACATTGCCACAGCTCTTGAATTGGAGGAAAATCAGGTCAATATCAAAGCTACCACCGAGGAAGGTTTAGGATTTACAGGCCAAGGGCTTGGTATTGCTAGCAATGCAGTATGCCTTATAGAATACATGATGAACTATCAGGCTGATGTAACACCAGCTGATAATAAGAGGAATTGTAATGGCTGTGGAGGATGCCCAAAATAGGCAGGTACACAGGTGGTAATTGATACACTGGGTATTGACAAAATATATAAGAATGCATAAAATGAATAAAAGTATATAAATAAAAGCTATGAATGGAAAAGTAACTCATAAGATTGTAACAGAGATGGAGCGTCACCGGCTGTAAGCGCTCCTTACATGAGGCTGAGTGAAGTGCATCCAGGAGCTGATTCGGTGAGGCCTAGCTTAGCCGTTTCCGGTAACAGCCGTTATCTGATTAAGATGTATGTCAAGTGTATTCTACGGTATCAATTAATGACATGCAAATAGAGTGGAACCGCGTATAATACCGCCTCTATATTAGAGGTGGTTTTTTTATGTTATAGCAAAGTTCTCCTATTTCATAAAAAACGCCGCTCCCTTACCGTGAATAAACATCGTTATTATTCATAAATAGATACATATATACTAATAATATATGATTTATTGGGAGGTAAGCTATATGGGACTTATTAAATATATAAAAGAGGAAATGAGAATTATAAGGGAAAGAGACCCTGCCATAAGAACATCATTTGAGGTGTTTTTATATCCTAGCTTCAAAGCTATTATACGATATCGTCTTGCTCACAGACTATATAAGAGAAAACGCTATTTTCTAGCTAGATGGATTTCCCAAAGGACAGCCCGTAAGACTGGAATAGAGATACATCCTGGAGCCACTATAGGAAAAGGTTTATTTATAGACCATGGAATCGGTGTAGTGATAGGAGAGACTACTATAATTGGAGACAATGTAACCCTTTACCAGGGGGTTACCCTGGGAGGTACTGGTAAGGAGAAGGGAAAAAGACATCCGACCATTGGTAATAATGTAATGATAAGTGCCGGAGCCAAGGTCCTAGGTTCTTTTACAATCGGTGAGAATTCCAAGATTGGTGCAGGCTCTGTGGTTTTGTCGGAGGTTCCTCCAAATTCCACTGTTGTAGGTGTCCCTGGAAGAATAGTAAAGCGTGATAATGTAAAGATACCCAGAGAGGATATGGATCAAGTTCATCTTCCCGATCCCTATCTTAATGATGTTACTAGTCTAAAGAAAGAGAATGAATTTCTTAAGAAGGAGCTTAAGAGGGTATGTAGTAAGTTTGAAATGATAGAGAGTACATGCGATAAGTTAGAAGAGCTTGATATACTACTAGAAAAATTGAAAAATCAGGAAACCAATAAAACAAGTAGTTGATATTTACTTAGGAGGTAAAACCTCCGTTATTAGTTATTTTATATTAATATTTATTGAGGAGGTTTATATGAGAATATATAATACATTAACGCATCAAAAGGAAGAGTTTGTTCCTATAGAATCAAATAAGGTAAGAATGTATGTCTGTGGGCCAACCGTATATAATTTTATTCATATCGGAAATGCAAGGCCAGCTATTTTCTTTGATACGGTGAGACGATACTTTGAATATAGGGGCTATGAGGTTAATTACGTATCTAATTTTACTGATGTGGATGATAAAATTATTAAGCGTGCCATAGAAGAGGGAACATCATCTACAGAGATTTCTGAGCGATATATTGCAGAATTTAAGAAAGATATGGAGGCTCTTAATGTTCTTCCGGCATCCCATCATCCTAAAGCAACTGAAGAAATTGATGGTATGATTAGTATGATCAGCACCTTAATTGAGAAGGGGCATGCTTATGAGAAGAATGGAACTGTCTATTTTGTAACCAGAAGCTTTGAGGAATATGGTAAGCTTTCAAAAAAGAATATAGATGATTTGGAAGCAGGAGCCAGGATTGCTGTTAGTGAGGAGAAGAAAGATCCTATGGATTTTGTTCTTTGGAAGCCTAAGAAGGAAGGGGAACCATATTGGACATCACCATGGGGAGACGGTCGTCCCGGCTGGCATATAGAATGTTCTGTTATGAGCAGCAAGTATCTTGGTGAGCAGATTGATATCCACGGTGGTGGAGAGGACCTGATATTTCCCCATCACGAAAACGAGATAGCCCAGAGTGAGGCTGCTACCGACAAGCTATTTGCTAAGTATTGGATGCATAATGCCTTTATTAATATAGATAATAAGAAAATGTCAAAGTCAGAGGGGAATTTCCTCACTGTTAGGGATATTTGCAATGAATATCCTGGGCAGGTAATACGATTCTTCATGTTGAATGCCCACTATCGTAGTCCCTTGAATTTTAGTAGAGAGCTGTTAGAGGCTGCTAAGAACTCCTTGAATAGAATTACTACTTCGGTAGAGCAGTTGGATTTTCTTCTAAAAAGCGATGCTATAAAGAAGGATGAACTATCTACTGAAGAAATGAAGATATTAGAAGAGGCTAATAGTCTTAAGGATAAATTTAATTCAGCTATGGAAGATGATTTTAATACAGCTGATGCCATAGCAGCTATATTTGAGCTGGTAAGACTTGCCAATGTAAACTGCACTGCTGATAAGAGTAGTAAATTTATTACTGAGATGAAGGATGAGATTGTGACCTTAAGTGGAATACTTGGTATAAATGTTATGAAGGAGGAGGAAATACTTCCTGAGGAAATAGAAAAGCTAATTGAAGAAAGACAGACAGCCAGAAAGAATAAGGACTTTGCTAAAGCAGACCAAATCAGAGATGCTTTGCTTGAAAAGGGGATTATTCTGGAGGATACAAGAGAAGGTGTGAAATGGAAAAGAAGCTAGATGAGCAGAATTTAATAGCTATGTCAGCCTATATAAGGAAGGCCTGGAAGCTACCGGATAGCGATATTAAATCCTATTCCGGTCTTACCTTGGCTTATATTGGTGATGCTATCTATGATCTGGTTATACGTACCTATGTGGTAGAGCATGGCAATGCTCCAGTTAATAAACTCCATAAGCAGGTTGTGGGATTAGTTAAAGCCTCAGCTCAGGCCAGGCTCTATCATACTATACAGGATAGGCTAACAGAGGAGGAAGAGGCCATATATAAAAGGGGGAGAAATGCTAAATCCTTTAGCCCGGCAAAAAATGCTGATATTGTGGAATATCGTACGGCCACTGGCCTTGAGGCCCTTATGGGATATCTCTATCTTACAGGCCAAACCGCCCGCCTCCTAGAGCTAATCCATCCGATATTTACAGAAGAAGAATAGGATCTTAATTGGTAAGTATTTCTTAAGTGTTTTGCCATTATTTTGCCTTAAAATATTGCTAAATTATACCCAGGATGTGAAAGGCTGGCAATGTTGACTAATTATAGAAGGATAAATCATTTGATTTATTCTTTTTAGTAAGGAGGAAGAATGACAAAAGGTAAATTAAGGCTTCGTTTTCTGGCAGGTATTACATTTACTTTATTAATGTTTGGTTTATTTATGGGCCTGGGGATAAATAAGCTTCAAAAAGTATTAGCTGCAGAGAATGAAAAAGTAATTGACTTAAGAATTATTGGAACTACGGACCTGCATGGACAGCTTAATAGCAATGACTATGAGCTGGGTGTAGATTATAATAATGGTGGACTCGCAAGGGTGTTTGATCTTATAAAAAAGGCTAAGGCAGAGCTCCCTGAAGGAAACACCATAACCTTGGATAATGGAGACGTATTATTTGATTATACAACCGAGTATATTTTTTCATCTAGCCAGGAGGCTATTCAACCTATTTATAAGGCTATGAAATATGTTGGTTATGATGCTATAACTTTAGGTAATCATGAATTTGATTATGGTTATGATTATTTACTGCGTCAACTTGATGGTTCAGGACTTCGTGATATTACAGTTGTATCAAATGTAACTGATGCAAGAACAGGGGAGCATCCATTTCTAGAAAACATGCTTATTACCCGTAATGTTAAGACTAGAGCAGGCGAGGATGTAGAGGTAAAAATAGGTATTATTGGACAGACGATACCCCACCTAACAGGTAAAACCCATAGCTACGTCGGTATATTAACTGGTGAAGATATGGTTGAGAATGCAAAAAAACAGGCGGCAAAATTAAAAGAAATGGGTGCGGATGTTATAATTGCTCTGTCCCATACAGGAATAGGCCCTGAAAATCCTGAGCCTAATTTTAAGAATGTAGCCTATGCCCTGACTAAAATACCTGAGATAGATGTTGTCGTATCTGGGCATGAGCATAACCTTTACCCTACAAGCGACATGACATCAGCTTACTATCAGTTACCTGGAGTTGATAAAAACACCTATCTTATGAATGGCAAAAATGTTGTTATGGCAGGCGATAGAGGTAAGGCAATTGGTGTTGTTGATTTAGTTCTTGAACTAAGGGGCGATTCTGTAAGGATTAAAGATCGTAAGTCCAGTTTACGGATGGTTACAGAGAAAAACACCGAGGAAGATCAGGTAGTTGCAGCTATGTTCGGCGAATGGGAAGAAGAACTGCTACATTATGCATCTGATGTTATTGCAGAGCTAGAGCCTGGCACCATATTACAGAATTATTATGGTCTATTAACAGACAATGCCGCCATACAGTTACTAAACGACTCTAAGATTCATTATGCATTAGAACGTATTAAGGCAACAGAAAAGAAATATATAGATTATCCTGTTATAGCAGCTTCTACTTATGAAAGCTTTGGGGTTAAGTCTATTAATGATTTTGTCAATATACATGATAAGATTACCGAGTCTAACTTAACCACTCTACAAAATTATAATAGCTATCTCTATGTATACACCATAACAGGAGCCCAGCTGAAGGAATGGTTAGAATGGTCTGCCAGTGCATATGAAACCATAATCAGAGATAGTGACTGGCGAGATGCTACTATGTCATCCCTGATGAGTGAGACTGGCCTAAAATCCTTGATTAGTGAGGAGTGGCTAAATGACTGGAGTAATTTCTATGTATTTGATGGGATAAGCTATGACATTGATCCGTCTAGTCACCCCAGGTATGATTTTTCTGGAAATCGTATCAGTAGTAACCAAAGGGTATCAAATGTGACCTATAATGGTAAAAAAGTAACTGATGATATGGAGTTTTTAATTGCCACTAACAAAATTACTAAGCCTACTGAAGCAAATAAGGGCATAGAGAATCAATCAGTCCTTAGGGGCTTTAATCGAAGCCAATCAATACTGGGCAAATACATTAGCCAACTTGCAAAAAGCGGCAGTATTTTACCTCAGGTGGATAATAATTGGAGGCTAAAGCTTCCAAATAATTATCAGTTTATCGTAAAGCTACCATACTATGGTGCAGAATTATTTGAAGAAACACCATGGTACAAGGAGTTTCTATTACAGAAGAATCAATATCGTTATTATGTAGCTACATATCCGAATGGAAGAAGTGATGATTTAGCACCACATATTGTAGTTACACCCCTTATAACTAACCCCACCTCAAGTTCCTATGAGGTGGCTGTGCAAGCAGTTGATGCTTCTGAGATTAAGTATCTAAAGTATATTTATGGTGAGCGGGACGCAAAAGAACTATCATGGGCAGTAGCAAATGATATCCCAAACAAGGGCTTTACAGTACATAAGAATGGAACATACAATATCTATGCAGAGGATATACATGGTAATAAGACTGTAAGGAAGCTGGTTATAGATAATTTTGACGATAATCTATTACCCAGACCCATTGTAGATAACTACACTAACAGAAAGCAAAGAATAAGTGGAAGGGCTGAGCCGAATACTATATTAGTGATTGAGACACCGGATAAGATATATGAGCAGAGAATAAATACCAACGGTACATTTTCTGTAGCCCTACCAGGACAACAGGCTGAAACATATATATATGTGTATGTTAAGGATGATGAGAGAGGACTGGAAAGTGAACGTGTTGCGGTGAGAATTAATCGAACCGGGCCCAACCAACCCCTTATAAGTCCTATGTATAATAATGTAAGCTTCCTGACAGGTAATGCCCGTGAGAATGTCACATCAATAGTGGCCATTATCGATAATACTGTGTATGTATCAGATGATGGGGGACGTGAACTTTTTGAAGCAAATAAAGAGATTTATGATCCCAAGTATAAAATAGTGGAGACCTTAGTTAATGTATCCTACGATGGACAGTTTGTTATTTTATTACCGCCGCAGGAAGAAGGTACATCAATTAACGTCTATGCAATAGACCATGTTTCACGAAACAGTAGAGTTAGTACTATAACCGTAAAAGAGGCCGCACCAAATGCACCTGTTGTGCATGAGGTAAGCAATATTGAAAGAACGATTGCAGGATATGTTCCATCTGGATCCAATGTTAATATTGAATTGCGCCTTGATAACAAACTATATAGAACTAAGACAGACAAGAATGGAAGATTCACATATGATTTCAATACTCAGCTTTATGCCGGACAGTCGATTGTGGTTGTAGCCTACGATATAAAGGATGGCAAAGAAAGATATAGCCATCCAATCGCGCTAAATGTTAAGGATATTGAATCATATGTAAGGTTAGATTCAAGTAACCTAACTCTGAATCGTATAACAAGTAAATCAAACCTTATATCAGGATATTATCATTCTGGTGGTACAGTATATATTGCTATTGCAAATGGCCAAGGCAAAGATTTCAAGAGTAGGATATACACCAGTTCAACCAATGATAATAACCAGTTTGTACATTATCTGAGCGAGAAGCTGGAAGTAGATACTAAGGTTTATGCCATGGTAAGATTTGTTGATGGTAGAATACTCTTAGCACAATCATTTAAGGTGGTAGCAGGGCGCCCAGATATGCCTGAGCTTCTTAATGAGATAACTAATACTGACAAAGTGGCTAAGGTAGTTGCTATTAAAGACAGCGAAATCACTCTAACAATTGGCAAAAAGACTTACATCACCGATTCTTATGAATATGATGAAGTCACTGGCAACTATATATATACACTGGCAATAGACAGAGATTTATCAGGAACTTCAGTTACTATTACAGCCTCAAATGAATCCGGAACCAGTGATCCCTTAGTCACAAAGCTTGTTAAGGTATCACCGGATGCGCCTTCTGTGAACAAGGTAAATGAAGGGGATAAGGTAATTACAGGGTCTATAGAGCTTCTAGATTTCCTAATAGCTCAGGAGGATGGAGCTGAGACTGAAGAAAAGCTTCCTAAGGAATTTAAGGATGCCCCAGCTGAGGTTGCTAAAACTCAAACAAGAGTATATGCCCAGATTGGCTCTAAGAAATATAAGGGTACCATAGATAATAATGGCAAATTCTCTATTGATATACCAAAGCAGAAAGTAGGAACAGCTATAAAACTGTGGGGTACCAATAAGGCCGGAAGAGGGCCCTTGGTTAAGATTCAGGTAACGCAGAAATAGTAACAAAATAGGTCTATGATAACCATATAAATATCATATAAATCAGGTGCACCGATTTTCCTATATAGGAACTTGGTACACCTGATTTTGTACACCATTATATGTATTTCTTTGCTATTTTATATTCCCTATTATATAATGTAAATGAGTTAGGTCATATGCAAGAGATAAGAATGGAGGATTCTATGGAACTCTGGGATATTTATGACAAATGCTTTGTAAAGACTGGAAGATTGCATGAGCGGGGTAAGCCTCTTAAGGAGGGGGATTATCACCTTGTTGTGCATATATACCCAATCAACAGTAAGGGACAAATATTAATACAAAAAAGAACAGATACAGTTAGCTGGAAGCCTGGATATTGGGCAAATACAGGAGGATCTGCAATTGCTGGAGATGATGCATGGTTAACCTGTCAGAAGGAGTTGTGGGAGGAGCTTGGAATAAAGGCAACAAGAGAAAACTCTAGCCTAGCAATGACATATAGAAGGAACAATAGCTTTTGTGCAGTTTGGCTGGTACAGACTGATATGAGTATAGAGGAGCTTACATTACAACCCACAGAGGTAGTTGAGGCTAAATGGGTAACACGAGAAGAGATAAAATCCATGGGAGAGAAGGGATTATTGGTTGAGTATTTCTATCTTGACTTTTTATTTTACTTAATTGATGAAGAATTTGGAACCATGTGGAAATCTTCAACGTCTAATAAATAGAATTAAAGGAGGAGAACAGATGCCATAGGTGTATTTGTGTGAAGAAGATTGATGAATTATAAGTATGGGAAAGGGGCGGTAAAATGAAAAAGACAAGGTTAGCTGCTATACTAATAATTACCCTAGTATTAGGCCTAGTATTTACTGCATGTGCTAGTAAAGGAGCAAAATATGATATGCCTTCTCGAAATATGGTGGCAGATGAAGATATGGCATATGAATATAAGGAGACGGAGGCGGCTAAAGCTGATTCGGGAGGTACTGGATCCTTATCGGATTCAGGGGATGGGCTAACTAGTACAAGCCAATTATCTACAGGTAATAGTTCAGATCTATCTATGGATAAGATTATTACAAAGGTTAATTTAGATGTGGAGACTCAGGAATTTGACGAGCTCATAGCTGTTATAAAGGATGAGATTGAGAGACTTGGTGGCTATGATGAAAGGACAGAAATCAGCGGTAAGAGGTACTACAGTCGCAATAATTTCAGACATGCTTATATAATAGCCAGAATTCCTAAGGCTAAACTCAAAGATTTTGTTGGGCTTGTAAGGGAGAATGGAAATGTTATAAATGAAACCTCCTCATCAGAAAATGTTACTCTGCAATATGTTAATACACAAAGTCGAAAAACATCTCTGGAGATTGAACAGGAAAGATTGTGGGCTTTATTAGAAAAGACTGAAACTTTAGAGGATATTGTGACATTAGAAAGTCGCTTAAGCTCTATTCGCTATGAGCTCCAGATGTATGAGACAGAACTTAGAACAATAGACAACAAGGTGGATTATAGTACTGTAACAATATCTGTTAACGAGGTTGAAAGAATAACGCCGATTGAAGAAGAGGAGACGGTTCTTACACGAATTAAGAATGGATTTAGTGAATCTATTTTTAATATTACAGAGGGTTTGAAAAATTTCTTTGTATGGCTAGTGGTTAACCTTCCCTACCTAATTATATGGGCAGTTATTATAGGTGTGATTATTATTATTTCCAGGAGAATATATAGATCGCACAAGAAGAGTATAAGTCCAAGGGTAGATGATAAAGCAAGCAATGATAAGCTTGAAGAGTAAAGATTATAATCTAGTAAAAAAGGAATTTTTAGGAATGGATATGAATAAGAGAAAATAATCAGTTTATTAATTGATTTGGGTCGATTCTCCTCATTCAAAATAACTGGAAATATATGGATGTGTATGCTAGGGTAAAGAAGGCACCATATAGTTACAGTAGGTTGGATGAGGAGATTTTTATGAGACGAATTATTATTTTATTAGCACTTATTTTATTCTTCTTCACAAATAACACCAAGCTCAGCATAGATGCTGACAAATCTATTACTCCTGATATAGTAAATATATTGGAACCCATGGAGGCACTGGATATTGTGAAGGAAGCCTATGCAACTAATTTCACTAAAGTCAGCCCCGAGGAGAAATCCAAGGAATACTTCTACAAGCTAGATTATGCAGATTATTATTTAGTATATGAAGATACTGATGATACGACAGGCTATTATTTATTTCATCTATATGAGTTCGTAGTTGACGATATAGATACTGGAGTCGGTCATACTGTAACCTATGGCTGGTATTGGGTGAACCCTTATACCGGTGACATCTGGCAATACCCATAAACAACCTTGTTTAGGGCTAGAGACTTATCATGGCCCATTTTCCGCTTGAGAAGCGTCTGAAGTTAACCACAAGTCTAAATAACTGGTCTAAACCCAAAGCAATCCAGGCACCATATAAGCCCAGTCCCAGGGGGAAGCAAAGAAGCCAGGTTAGGAAGGGCCTAACTAGGGCTATACTGATAAAGGAGGTAACCGCTATATAAGTGGTATCTCCAGCGCCTCTAAGGCAGCCTGACATAACTACCTGCGATGTCTGGGCGTGGGTGCTAAAGGCAGCTAGAATCATTATACTTGATCCCAGAGCTATGATAGCCTGTTCATCACTAAAGAGCGATACCAGAAATTCTCCCCCGAACATGAATACAAAGAATATACCGGTGGATATCATAAAGGCTAACCTCTGTCCAGTTTTACCATAGATTATGGATAAATCCGATCTCTTAGCCCCAAGGTTTTGGCCAACTAGGGCTGAGGCGGCGATAGATAATCCGTCACCAAATGAAAAGGATAGAGAAAGAATATTCATACAGATCAAATGAGTAGAATATGCTGTGGTACCTAATCTGGCTATAATAGCAGCATAAGCAAAGAAGCCAATTCTCATAAATACCTGTTCAACAAAAGCACTGGAGCTCACCCTCAGGATGGGGTTTAGTATATATCTTTTTAAAGACCATTTTGCCTTATAATAAAAGCTTAGATAGTTGTTCCTTCTAAATAGAGTAGCTATGGAAATTATGAAGGCGACACAAGCTCCCATAGTTGTCGCTATAGCAGCACCAGCTACTTCAAGTCTAGGGAAAATTCCAATTCCATTAATAAGGAGATAGTTAAAGACTATGTTAACCAGATTACTAGATATATTGGTCCACATAGATATTTTTGTTTTTCCACATCCTCTTTGAGCGGCATTTATAGTAAGGTTAAGGGATTGAAAGGGGATGCTAAACATAATAATTCTAAGATATGTCATAGCTTCATTAATATATGAATCTTCTGCTCCTGCAAATAAAAGAATTGGCTTGGCAAATATATATCCTAAGGTAGCCATAACCAAAGAGATTATTGATGCAAGTAAAATACCTGCTCTTAAGGTATTATTAGCACCTGTCTGATCCTCCTGTCCCTTTCTTCTTGCGGTCACAGCTGTGATTCCGACATTGAGTGAAAAGATCATAGCAAGCAGTATAAATCTGGGCTGATTTGTTATACCTACCGCTGCAATGGCATGCTTACCAAGACCTCCAACCATCATAGTATCAACTGCACTTACAAGGCCTACTAGAAGTGCTTCAAGTGCTGATGGCCATGCCATCTTAATAAAGTTGGTATATATGGTCTTTGTCGTGGGCAAGTCTCCTAATCTTTGATTAGGCTTTATCATACCACTAACCGTGAAAAACTTCTTCATTATCTTCATCTCCAATTTTTGCTTAGCTATGTAAGTCGTCTGATTAAAAAACATTTAATATTGTAGATTATATCATCATCGATAAAAAAATCAATGTAGTAACTTCTAATGCTAGATATACAAAATTATTATTTTATCATAGTCATAGAGAATTGCCTTTTAAATGAATAGATGTTAAAATTACTTATATTATTAAGTTTATGAGCTTTTGTATATACTAAAAATACTTGAGTAACTATCAGAAGGAGGAAATGAATATGAATATACCAACACCCCATATTGGAGCAAAGGCTGGTGATATAGCTAAGACCGTTTTGATGCCTGGAGATCCCTTAAGGGCTAAATTCATAGCAGATAATTATTTGGAGAATCCAGTGACCTTTAACACAGTTAGAAATATGCTAGGTTTCACAGGAACCTATAAAGGAAAAAAGATTTCAGTAATGGGAAGTGGCATGGGGATACCATCTATTGGTATATACTCCTATGAGCTATATAACTTTTATGATGTGGATAATATTATTAGAATTGGATCAGCTGGTGGAATAGCTGACGATATAAAGCTTAGGGATATAGTTATAGGCATGGGAGCGTCAACCAACTCCAGGTTTGCCGACCAATATAAACTACCGGGAACATTTGCCCCAATTGCAGATTTTGGACTCCTTCGTAAAGCCGTGGAGACAGCAGAAAAGCTTAATATAAAAACTGTAGTAGGTAATATCTTATCTTCTGACACCTTCTACGATGACAATTCCGAAGCAAATTCACTATGGAAGAAAATGAATGTCTTATGCGTGGAGATGGAAGCGGCGGCCTTATATATGAATGCAGCTAGGGCTGGTAAGAAGGCTTTATGCATACTTACCATTTCAGACCATGTCTTTACTGGGGAAGCTTTATCAGCAGAGGATAGACAAAACACCTTCCGTGATATGATGGAAATTGCATTAGAGCTGGCATAATAGACAATAGAGAAAGGTGGTTTTAGAAATGGATAGAAAAGAGATATTTGGCAAGGTAGACCATACCTTACTTACACAGACAGCGTCCTGGGATGAGATAAAAGAGATATGTGATGATGCTATTAGCTATGGAGTGGCATCCGTATGTATACCACCATCCTATGTGAAAAGAGTCAAGGAATATGTAAAGGACCAGGTGGCAGTCTGCACAGTAATTGGCTTTCCCAATGGCTATCAGACTACAGAGACAAAAGTATTTGAAGCTAAGGATGCTATAAAAAATGGTGCTGATGAGATTGACATGGTTATTAATATTGGTCTAGTAAAGGACAGAGAATGTTCTAAAGTATTAGATGAAATAAAACTTATCAAAGAAGCATGTGGTGAAAAAATTCTTAAAGTTATTATAGAGACCTGCCTATTAACTGATGATGAAAAAATCAGGATGTGTGAAGTGGTAACAGAGGCAGGAGCCGACTTTATAAAGACCTCCACAGGCTTTTCTAAGGCAGGGGCAACCTTTGAGGATGTAGCCTTGTTTGCTAAGCATGTAGGCGAGAATGTTAAAATAAAGGCAGCGGGAGGTATTGCCTCCTTTGATGATGCAGAGCAATTTATTAAACTAGGTGCTGAAAGGCTTGGTACCAGTAGAATAGTTAAGCTGGCTAAGAATCAAGAGGCAGAGGGATACTAGAGTCAGAGGGAGGAGAAATCCTCCGTTGATAATGTGAATATATTTATTATATTTAGGAGGAGAAATCCTCCGTTGATAATGTGAATATATTTATTATATTTAGGAGGATTGGGATGAAACAAGAGCATGAACAAATGCACAGTTTGATTCGTCAGGAGAAGGGAGAGCTGTTAGCAAAGAGTGAGCTGGTTAGCCGATCTCTTATTAAGAATTTAATAAGAGAAGCTATATTAGCCATGGAGCATGCCTACGCACCATACTCCAATTTCAAGGTGGGTACAGCATTGTTAACGGCTAAACAGAAGATATATACCGGATGTAATATTGAGAGTGCCTCATTATCACCTACAAATTGCGGTGAAAGAACCTCCTTTTTTAAAGCAATAAGTGAAGGTGAGAAGGATTTTGCTGCGATTGCCATCGTAGGAGGAAAGGATGGGGTTATAACAGATTATTGTCCACCCTGCGGGGTATGTCGGCAGGTAATAAGAGAGTTTGTAAATCCTCATAGATTTCTAGTGATAGTAGCAAAATCCGAGGAAGATTATCTTGTCTATTTCCTAGAGGAGCTATTGCCTATGGGATTCGGACCGGAATATTTATAGTTCGTTATTTTAGTGTAAGGGAAGCCATAGCATAAAAGTAGCACCGCCTCCAGGGGTATCCTTAATAGTAATATTTCCCCCATGAAGCTCTGCTAATTCCTTTGCTATGCTTAGTCCCAAGCCAAAATTATTTTTATTATTTCTAGATTGGTCTTTTTTATAGAACCTTTCAAACACAAGCTTTTTATCTTCATCATTGATACCTGGTCCATGATCCTCGACCTCTACAATAACATAATCCTTTTGATTAAATGCCCTGAGTGCAATGACTCCTTCCATAGGAGTATGGCTCATGGCATTATCTATTAATATAGCAAATATCTGCTTTATTCGTTCTATGTCACCAAAGATTATAGGAAGCTCTTCCTCTGGTAACTGAAGAGTTAAGCGATAATTTTTGCTATTGTAACAGGAGCAGAACATGTCATAGGTTTCTATGAGAATAGTATCAATTTCAACAGGTTCTTTTTCAAGAGTCCAGGTCTTAGCATTAGAGGAGGCTAATAAGAGCATATCACTGATTAACCTTGTCATTCTGTCGCATTCCTCTTCAATATAGGGAAGGAAGAACTTTGCTTTCGAAGCATCCTCCCTCATAGATGATATGCCGGCTTTCATTACAGTTAGAGGGGTTCTTAACTCATGGGAAGCAGCTGCTACGAAGGCAACTTGTCTTTTATGGCCTTCTTCTAATGGTTTAAGTATATTACCAATGTATAGAGAGCTGAGCAAAAACAAGGCGGCTATACCGATAAAGTTTATTATGATATAGAAAATTATCTGGCTATGAAAGATACCAGTTACCAGATTGTCATAGCCTATAACGATTAGGCTCAACCAGCCTGTACTCTTCGGGATATTAACTGCCATACCATAATGAGCTTTTCCTCCCATAGAACTTAGAGTAAATACTGGTGTCTTACTGGGGGTAGAGTATAGAGGTCTTATATCTAGATTAATACCTACTTCAAGAGAATGTTGCTTGACCTCATTAATTAACCCTTCAGAATTGACTAGAGTCCTTAGTTGGCTGTATTTGGTGAGTTTTATCCCATTATTCTCTATATGTACAAATAAACGGTTATCCTCCTACATTTTAACCAGCCAGGAATTATTGATTACATCCTCTGTTCGAAGTCTTTCAGAGATTTGTTCAACATTTTTTTGAAAGAGAATTTGGCTTTGTTCACCAGCCTGCTTATGATTTATTAGATATACGCCAATTATAATTATGGAAATAATAAGACTAGAGGTAATGCCATATAAAAGTACCAAACGCCTCTTGAGCTTGCTAAACATATTTATTCCTCCAGTTGATATCCGATAGATCGTATGGTCTTTATGGTAACACGGCTATGTACAGATTTTAATCTTTTCCTTAGAAAGTGGCAATAACTATACAGAGTTCATATTAAGCACTAAGGAAGATAAGATTATTCTTGGAAAAACTAATGACAGTGGACAGTTTGAGGGGATAGACATTTATGATACAAATGATTATAGTAAGCTTACATATCCTTATCAATACGAGTTTAGCCAAAACACAGAAACATATTTCGATATGAATGATAAGAAGGAATTGGCTTTGTGTGATCAAGCTGGTATTCATATTTTAGAGGAAGGGACTTCTACATGGCAGACTATAGTGGACGGAGATATGACATCCCTAACCATGAAGACGATGTATATGGTTGGCTTTGTATCAGCAGCCAATTCCAATTATTATATCCTCTACATCTCTCAAAATGGCTATTCCTTTATGAAGTACTCCTATGATGATTCTGCTAATGCTGTACCTTCAAATGAGTTAAATATATACTCAATAAAAGATAATCCCACCCTAAGACAGGCTGCAGCAGTATTTCGTCAAACACATCCAGATATAAAAGTCAACTTTAATATTATCATCACTGATGAGGAATATTTAGAGGCAGACCAGGCTATTATAGATGATTATGTGAGGGCACTTAACACAGAGCTTTTGGCTGGTAATGGCCCTGACATATTAGTACTAGATGATCTTCCAATAGATTCCTATATTGCGAAAGGGCACCTTCTAGATATAAGTGATATAATTCAGCCTATGATTGATAAGGATCAGTTATATACTGATATCATGAGCAACTATAACACAAATGATAAAATATACTATCTTCCAACCCGCATTATACCTAATCTTATATGCACCAGATCTTCCGATGCAGATAAGCTATCTAGGATGGAGGATTTATCAGAGTATTTAGAAAAGGCCCGAGATAGGACTGTACTTGGTAAAATGACATATGAAGATTTTATTAATGAGTTTGCTCCTTACATTATAAATAAAATACTTAATGAGGATAGAACAGTCAGTAATAATAAGTTAACCTTCCAGCTGGACTTATTGAAAACTATTGGAGATAGTATCGGTCTAGTTGATCAATATATAGGTGATGAAAAATACATAAACAGTGAGATAAATATTGCTAATGAAATTGAACTGGCCTTCTCCCATCCAATGGGATTTAGTCATGCGATGATACCAATAGGCATGGTTGATTTGGTGAAGGGAAACTATATTGTATTTGAAAACTCCTTTATACCAGTCTGTGAATTGGCTGTAAATCAAGCCAGTGATAGAAAAGAACTTTCTAAGGAATTTGTTTCTCTGGTAATATCAGAGGAGGTACAAAAGGAGGATTTTTTTGATGGTTTTCCAGTGAACAAAAAAGCAATGGAATTATGTATTCAGAAAGAAACAGGTGATTATGGCGCTGCTGTCGGGATAAGAAGGGAAGATGGAAGCGAAGAAATACATTATTTTGAACCCATGAATAAGGACCAGAAGAAAGAATTAGCTGACAAGTATGCCGGGATATCCAATAGAATCGTTAAGAATGAACCACTTTTAGCATTTATAAAGGATGAACTAAGAGAATTCCTAAATGACAGTCTATCCATAGAGGATACAGCATTGCGTATTATTGATCGGATTAATATTTACTTATCTGAGTAGATGATTAGCCCTTATTAGCAATCCTTTCCATAAATGATAAAGGGGGATGGTAATGGCTATCCTTCTATGTCAATTATAAAATTTTACAGGTATAATTATTAGATAAAGTAATGAATACATGATATATATATTAGTGTTTTTACTTTTAAAGAGTTGTCCTATATGGTATACTTTTACCAAACAGCTTGTACCAAGCTATAGTAGAAGCTATCATACGAATTTAACCGGAAAGGATGATAAGAATGTATTCATTTGATGATGTGAAATCGTTTGATCCAGAGATTGCTGATGCAATAACCCTAGAGATAGGCAGGCAAAGAGATCATATTGAGCTTATTGCTTCAGAGAATTTCGTAAGTAAAGCGGTCATGGCAGCTATGGGAAGTCAATTAACCAATAAGTATGCTGAAGGATATCCAGGAAAAAGATATTATGGAGGATGTGAATTTGTAGATATAGCTGAAAATTTGGCTATAGATAGGGCAAAAGATCTTTTTGGTTGTTCCTATGCCAATGTTCAGCCCCATTCCGGTGCACAGGCAAATATGGCGGTATATTTTGCCTTACTTAAGCCTGGTGATACAATTATGGGAATGAATCTTAACCATGGAGGGCATTTAACCCATGGAAGCCCTGTAAACATGAGTGGTAGTTACTATAAGATAGTTCCTTACGGTGTAGATGACAGCGGTTATATAGATTATGATGAAGTTAGAAGGATTGCACATGAAAGCAAGCCTAAATTGATTGTAGCTGGAGCAAGTGCTTATGCAAGAAGCATCGATTTTAAAAAGTTTAGGGAAGTGGCCGATGAAGTAGGAGCCTTACTTATGGTAGACATGGCTCATATTGCCGGTCTTGTGGCTGCTGGTTATCATGAAAGTCCTATACCCTATGCTCATGTGACCACCACTACAACCCATAAAACCTTAAGAGGACCCAGAGGTGGCATGATTCTTTCCAGTGCAGAGTTTGCAGATAAGTATAAGCTTAATAAGGCTGTTTTTCCTGGAATTCAAGGGGGTCCCTTAATGCATGTTATTGCTGCTAAAGCTGTCTGCTTTAAAGAAGCGCTACAGCCTGACTTTAAAGATTATGCTAAAAAAGTAGTTGAGAATGCACAGGCTCTCGCGGCTGGATTAATTAATAGAGGCTTCAATCTAGTTTCAGGGGGAACTGACAATCATTTGATGCTTGTTGATCTTCAGAACATGGGTGTAACTGGTAAGAAGGCAGAGAAGCTTCTAGAGGAGGCCAATATCACTTGTAACAAGAATACAGTACCCAATGACCCTGCTTCGCCATTTGTGACCAGCGGAATTCGTCTTGGAACCGCTGCTGTGACCAGTAGAGGATTTGGTGCTGAGGATATGGATGTTATTGCTGAAGCGATTTACCTTCTTATCAAGGATGCTAAGGCTAATAAGGATAAGGCTGTAAAGATGGTGAAAGGCCTGACTGATAAATATCCATTATATTAGTAAAGAAATAGATATATACAGATAAAAGAGACAAGAGACTAACCCATGAACCAGCCCCAGCAGGTAAGCTTCTAAGGCTTACTACTGGTGGTTCAAATGGTATAGTCTCTTTTTTTGGTAGACTTATAGGATAATATAGTTATTGTTCTTTGTCAGTCAATCATATCAATCCCTTGATTTATCATCTTCTGATAGCATTTGGCTCCAAATATAATTCCTACAATAACTATTCCCGCTAAGCATACATACTTAACTATTTTGGTTACATCCACTGATATGTTTACACTGGATCCGCCTTTTACCTTAGGTTCGCAGCAGTTAAATTTTGACATATCCATCTCCCTTTCTTAAAATTGATTTAATAGTACTAGTATATGCATGTATATCTCTTTACAAAACATATTCCAATAGCCCCGGGACCAGTATAGGCTCCGATAGTCGCACCTATCTTAAAAATAGGTAGTGTAAGCTTTCTATTAAGATATTCCTCCAGCCTATTTCTTAGATAATAGGCATCTTCTTTGGTAGTTGCATGGACTACACAGAAATCATAATCTGTAGGCTGCTCATTTGACTCATGAAAATACTCTTTTACCATATCAAGGACCTTATCCAAGGATTTTTTTCTTCCTCGAATATTGGAGTAGGGGATTAGCTCTGCCTCCTTAAGCTGAATAAGTGGCTTTAGGTTTAGCATATTCCTTGCTAAAGAAATTACTTTACCAATTCTTCTACCCT
>JAAYPG010000193.1 GCA_012519905.1 Clostridiales bacterium
AAGGCTTAGTACTGTAACTAATGCCATAACTAGTAGTATTATTTTTTTCATCATCTTGTCTCTCCTTAAGTAATTTCTTTTGGTGTTACAGTATATAGACGCAGACGATAGCAAAACAGTTCCAAATACAGATTATATTTGGAACTGTTTTAATTATTTGTATGAGTTTTAACTCATAATAATTATTTAGTTTTAGTAGTTTTCTGCTCTAACCTCAAAATATGATTGCTTATATGTACATACAGGGCAAATACCAGGTGCCTTTTTACCAACTACAAGATGGCCACATACACGACATTCCCACATGGTTTGCTCACTCTTCTCAAATACCTGTTGCATCTCTACATTACTTAGTAGCTTGCGATAACGCTCTTCATGGGATTTTTCAATATCAGCAACTCTACGGAACTTAGCAGCTAATGCAGTAAATCCTTCTTCCTCCGCATCCTTAGCGAATCTAGCATACATATCAGTCCACTCATAATTCTCGCCTTCAGCAGCCTGTAATAAATTCGCAGCAGTATCTCCTAGATTACCAAGCTCTTCAAACCATAGACGAGCATGCTCCTGCTCATTTCTAGCTGTTGAAAGGAATATTTCAGCCAGCTGCTCATACCCTTCTGTCTGAGCAATATGTGCAAAATAAGTATACTTATTTCTTGCCTGACTTTCCCCTGAAAATGCCTCCATAAGATTCTTTTCTGTCTTTGTTCCAGCATACTTGTTTTTATCCATAACATAATCCTCCTTATTTGCTTTTGTTAATATTGGTGTAAGTATATTGTAATATATACTTAACTAATAATCAATACTATTATTGTTTATAAATTAACAAGATGGTTGTTTAATTATAATTATATGAGACCTATCTCCATGATCTAATTTACATAAATAATAGCAAGCTTATAGCCATTACTGCCATTCCTGCCACAAGACCATAGATGGAAAGGTGAGGCTCTCCGTATTCCCTAGCAGATGGCAATAACTCATCCAAGCTAATATATACCATTATACCAGCTACAGCTGCAAATACAATTCCTAATGTAAGGTCATTAAAAAATCGAAAGAGAAACAAGTATCCTACCAAAGCTCCGATTGGTTCTGATAGCCCTGACAGAAATGAAAGCTTAAATGCCTTCTTTCTACTTCCTGTAGCATAAAATACCGGAACAGCTACTGCTATGCCCTCAGGTATGTTGTGAATTGCTATAGCTGCAGCAATGGGAATTCCTAGTTGAGGATCACTTAGGGCTGCTATAAATGTCGCTAAGCCCTCAGGAAAGTTATGAATACCTACAGCAAGAGCTGTAAACAATCCCATTCTCATTAGATTGGTTTTGTGAGATTCGCTTTTACCATCCATTTCCTCAACTGTATGTATTTCGTGAGGGTTTTCTGTAGATGGAACCAGCTTGTCAATTACAGCTATCAAAAATATTCCCAAGAAAAAGGCTCCAACTGTTGCCCATGCTCCATAAGTATTTCCTAACTCTGCTGTAAGGGCTTCCTGTGCCTTGGGAAATATTTCAACAAAAGAAACATAAAGCATAACTCCTGCCGAAAATCCTAAGGCCATAGATAAGAATTTTGTATTAGTCTTCTTGGTAAGTAAGGAAAGAGCCCCGCCTATACCAGTTGCTAGACCAGCAAATAGTGTTAGAGCAAATGCAAATAAAACCGTCTTTAGCTCCATATTATCCTCCTTTCATTATAATGATAGTTATAAATATAACGATATTATTTTTAACTTTAAATGAGACATTTAGTCTCTCTGACATTATCATCATTAGAATTGCAAATGTCAATAAATATAATGTAAAAATCCAATCTTAATATTGTCAGCCATAAAGCCAAAAAAGGAGAAATCAATGCGCTTCGACATAAGCCCTAGTCATCTCACTCCCAAGTAATATTAATTTTGACGAAGTATTTTTCTAGCCCTGGGAGCTCTTAGCATACTGGCTTGAGGCATATCATCACCAAGTAAGGGTTGTAAATAGTATTTAAAGGCATCAGTCACATTGTTGCCTTCCTTGTTTATATATTCATCAGGCATATATCTAGTATTTGCTGCCACATTCCTAAGGTCAGTCATTTTATATTCTACTGAATAATTTCCTGTTCTGTTAATAGTTATGGACCCATCAATATTATGCCATATCGCAAACTGTGCTGCCTTCTCTCCAACCTCTCTGGCTTCATGTTGATCAACACTGGACACACAACCAAAGAAAGTTCTCTGCAGATATCCTAATGTATCTGATCTAACCCTTTGAATACCCAGCTTTGACTTGATTTGTTCAGAAAGAATATCACCCAGTATTCCGGTACCAGATAATTGTCTATTACCATGGGCATCAACATCACCCATCAAATGCTTTGCTATAATAGGTTTTCCGTACTTATCTTTAATTCCTTCAGATATAGCCACCATACATCTTCCGTACTTATCATAAACTCCTTTCACATCTGAAAGGAATTTGTCCATTGTAAATTCACGCTCTGGTAGATATATTAAATGAGGACCATCATCAGGATATTTTTGTGCTATGGAGGATGCAGCAGTTAAAAATCCTGCATTTCTTCCCATTACAACCCCGATATGCACTCCTGGTAATGCTCGATTGTCAAGATTCAATCCAATAAATGATTGGGCAACAAATCTTGCTGCTGAAGGATAACCAGGGGTATGATCATTCATCATTAAATCATTGTCAATTGTTTTAGGTATATGAATAGCCCTAAATTCATAATCAGAGTCCTCAGCCTGCTGATTAACGATTCTAACAGTATCTGCTGAATCATTACCACCTATATAAAAGAAGTATCTTACATTATGGGCTTTAAAAACCTTAAATATCTCCTGACAATAGGCTTCATCAGGCTTGTCCCTTGTTGAAAATAATGCGGAAGAAGGTGTTTTTGCAACTGACTCAAGATTATGGGTTGTTTCTTGCGTAAGATCAAGGAAGTCCTCGTTGATAATACCTTCTACACCATTTACTGCTCCATAAACCTTTGTAATTTGTTGAAATTTTCGCGATTCAAGTACAGTTCCAACTAGTGATTGATTGATTACAGCGGTAGGTCCGCCGCCTTGTGCTACAACAACTTTTCCTTCAAGTATCATACTACCTTTTACTCCTCTCATTTTTTGTAATATTTATGTATAAGCAAATTAAGTTCTGATAATATATATACAATTCCCATTTATTATAAACCAATTTCATATATTTTACCATAGTATTCTACCATTGTTTAGTCAATTATGTTTTCCTCCACCATTCCACATTTTCATTCAATCTAACAGCTTAATTCTCTGCCAT
>JAAYPG010000031.1 GCA_012519905.1 Clostridiales bacterium
ACAATTCCCATTTATTATAAACCAATTTCATATATTTTACCATAGTATTCTACCATTGTTTAGTCAATTATGTTTTCCTCCACCATTCCACATTTTCATTCAATCTAACAGCTTAATTCTCTGCCATCTACAGCAATCCTTCTTTTATTTTTCGCCAATTGGGTAAAAAACTATCCATATATCCTTTAAATACAGAATTATGGCTAGGCTCTAGAATATGTACGAGCTCATGTACAACAACATATTCTAGGCATATTTGGGGCTTCTTGGACAACTGAAGGTTAATGCTAATTCTATTGTCCCTTGTATTACATGAACCCCATCTGCTTTTCATATTTCTTATAGTCACTTTACTAGCCTTAACACCAATGATAGCCTCCCACTTTTCAAACAGCTTAGGAAGCCTTTCCTCTAGTTGCTGTCGATACCAGTTCATAAGAAGCCTTTCTCGCTGCTCTTTGCTACTATGAATGTCTGTAGCTATGATTAATTTATTATCTACAAGGTCTATTCTCCCTCTAGAATCATAATTTATTTTCAAGATATATGGTTTTCCCCATACATAGTGGGTTTCACCATCAACATAATTAAGTTGATTTTGCATACAGGTTTTTTCATATTTAATCTTTTTCTTCTCAATCCAATCAATCTTGCTTCTGACAAAATTAATAATAACCTCATCCTTAGTTCTTAGAGGGGCCGATACACTCACTTTACCGTCATGAGCTGAAACCTTCAGATACATGTTTTTTATTTTCTTTCTGACAACTTCTATCTCTATGCCAGAGATAATTAATCTATTAGATACACCATTTTTCATATACTTTTTACTCCCTAATCTATGTTACTAGAAGCTCAGCTTCCTTAATCTATATTTTAAATTCTAGAATAAATTATATTGATGATATTTGATTTATTATGTCATATATTGTCACAATGTATTTCTACTATTCATATTATATAATATCACATCTGTAATCTTGTAGATATGAAAAATATTATTAGGAGGTAATATATGGCATTCTTAAATAGTGGATTTAATAACGGAAGCTGTAATATCAGCTTAGCTAGACACATTTGTGAATTCGTCGGTAAATCCGTAACCATCTTTACTACCAGCGGCGGAGTATCAGGATGTGGCTTTACAGGCGTTGTATTATCCGTAAATGCATGCTTTGTTCGCTTAATAACAGATCAGGGTTCTCCTCCATCAAATCCTATTGCAGATAACATCTGCAGAGACTGTGATGGTAAGAGCAGGAGTCTAGGCTTTGATAGCGTTGGTGGTGTAGGTGCGAGCGGACCTAGACGAGAAGATCACCGCAAATTTGGCTCAATATGTGATATACCAATTGAAAATATTGCTGCATTCTGCCACAATACAATTTAGATAAATGAGTTCAGGTACTAGTAAAACGGGGACACTTCACCTATCTTGTTGTTTACAAGATAGGTGAAGTGTCCCCCTGCCATTCTATCATAATATTAATAAGAAATACCCTTTTTTAAAAAAGTTCCCTGTCTTACTTCATTAAAGGCCTGTTGAAGTTCCTCCTTTGTATTCATCACAATAGGTCCTCCCCATACTATAGGCTCATCTAATCTTTCAGAACTAATAAATAATATCTGAGCATTTTTATCCTTAGTCTTTAACTGGACATTATCTCCTTCTGTAAGCTTTACTGCTGTCTTTTCTTTAATAAGTTCATCATCAATGTAGACCTCTCCTACGAGTGTAAACACCATTATAGACCGTTCATTCTCTACGCTGATACTAAATGTGGAGTTAGGATCAAGATGAATGTCATAATAATCTAGAGGTAAATATTTACTTTGATATCCCTTATAATCCTTATAATTACCTGCAAGTAATCTTAGCTTGCCATTATCAAGTATTATTTCTTCAATAGCGTCATTTTTGATGCTAAAATATTCGGGATCAACCATTTTGCTTTTTGCAGGTAAATTCAGCCATAGCTGAACTCCCAGCATCCTCTCTGATGCTGGTAATTGCTCTTCATGTAAAATGCCAGAACCAGCGGTCATCCATTGAACTTCGCCATCAGAGATTGCATCTTCATTACCCAGACTATCCTTATGCACCATCTGGCCACGATATATATAGCTTATGGTTTCGATGCCTCTATGAGGATGCAAAGGAAACCCTGCTGTATACTCATCTGGATTTATGCTGTCAAAGGAATCTAACATTAATATCGGATCATACTCTTCTACGGTTTGATTTCCCAGCACTCTTACCAAGTTCACACCAGCACCGTCCTGCGTTCTAAAGCCATTAATCTGGTTCTTGACTTTTCTTTCCATGATTTTACCTCCATTTGTAATTTATAAGCTTGTATCATTATGACTTAATAGTTCTAGTAAATTTATTAATTAATCCATCTTAATAATAACAGTTTTACATATGCCTGTCTATAATTTACTTACTCAATCAGGGTTTACATGAACCATGCAATGCTTAACATTTTCAAAGGCTTCTTCTATCTTATCATGAACCTTATGAGCTATTTCATGGGTTGATGATAGTGTATCCTCACCATTGGCTATTATTTCAACATCTACGTATATTTTGTTGCCAAATAATCTGGTCCTTATTTGCTCTACACCTATCACGCCCTCTTGCTCTAAGATAATACTCTTCATTTTCTCCTCCAGGGAACTATCACATGATTTGTCAGTCATTTTACCGATTGAATCAATGAAAATCGATATTGCTGATATAAGAATCATAATGCATATAACCATACTGGCTATAGGATCCATTAGCGGAAATTTTATTCTTGCCCCTATGATACCAACAAGGCTTCCGACAGATGATAGAGCATCAGAACGATGGTGCCATGCATCTGCCATAAGGGCACCAGAATTAATTTTTATAGATGCTGCCCTTGTATACCAATACATCCATTCCTTTACAATAATAGATATTGCAGCGGCAATTAAGGCTAAAACACCAGGTATGGCGATACTGCTATTATCTTCTATGAATATCTTCTTTATACCAGCATAACCAATTCCAAAACCTATTGTAAAGAGCATAACTGACAGTATTATGGCTGCTACACATTCAAATCGTTCATGGCCATATTGATGCCTTTTATCCGCCTCCTTAGCAGACATTCTGACACCGATTATTACAACAAAAGTACTTAATACATCTGAAATCGAATGAACTGCATCAGATACCATAGCAGCTGAATGTGCAAGTATTCCGGCAGTCAGCTTAAATACACTTAGTACTACATTTACGACTATAGTGACCCATGAAACCCTCATGGCAATTTGCTTATTAGTATACTCCTTCATAAATTCAGCTTCCCCCTAATTCAATTTAATAAAAATGCACACCCATGGAACAAAACTGTCCCACAGATGTGCAATCACCTATATGCAAAAATCATCCTACATATTAATGTCATATACACTTTCTGTTGCCACCTAAATGCGGCCCGGCTCCAAGACAGATAACTGTCTTTGGCCTGTTCAGATTAATCCTTATATTATTTGCCCAAAGAACTGACCAATAATATAGAGCATAATTTAGTTATATTAACATCATATGCATATAAACTTGTCAAGGGTATTGGCAATATAAGGAGCATACTACTCACTTATTTTTAGTCTTAGCCTTACTTTTTAGGCTTCTCTGACACCTTTATATTTTTCTAGATCTAACTCACCTTCACTTTTGGCTACAATTAAAGCATTAGTTGCTGATGTTGTAACATTAGTCGCTGTACGGGCCATGTCAACTATAGAACTTATTGGTGTTAATATAACAATTATTTCTATAGGTAGCCCTGCGGCAGCAAACACTGCTGTAGCAGTTATGGTTGCGGTTCCAGGAACACCAGCTGTTCCTAAACTTACCAAGGTGGTAATCAGAATTAATATTATATACTGACCTAAGGAATATTCAATATTTAAGCTCTGTATTGCATAAATTGCAAGAAGAGTTGGCCAAATCCCTGCACAACCAGGCATACCAATGTTGGCTCCTAAAGGTGCTGCAAAGGAGGATATATTATCAGATACGCCTGCCTTCTTTAAGCACTTTTGGTTCGCAGGAATCGTACCTATACTGCTTTGGGTAGTGAAAGCGATAACCATAGCAGGCCATACATGTTTGAAAAACTTCAAAGGATTTAGTCTTGCTATAGCTCCTATAAGAATACTATTGACTCCAAATGTTTGAATTGCACACAGTAAATATGCTACTAACAACACAGACAACAGAGGCAGTAGCTTCTCCGGTCCATTCTTTGATACTGCATTGGCAATCAGGGCCATAACTGCATATGGTGTAAATTCAATTATAAAAGAAACAGCTGTATTCATTACCTTTGTAGCCGAATCTATAAAATCTCTAAAGGGCTTTATGCTATTAGGCTCTTTTGTAGATATTGCCACAACTGCAACACCTATAAACAAAGAAAATATAATAATTGGTACCACTGTGTTACTAGCAGCCTGGGCAAAGAAGTTTTTCGGAAATAAATCTATTATTACCTGAGTAAATTCAGGGACTTGCCTAGCTTCATAATCTGTAGGAAGTGATACAGTGACTCCCTTCCCAACACCCAGAGCTAATGAAATAATTATTGTAAGTATCGAAGCTATAAAAGTTGTAGAAGTAAGTAAAATTATGCTTTTAGCTCCTATAGTTTTTAATCTTTTCAAGCTTTCAAGGTTAGACACACTTGATATTACACTAAAGAACAACAGGGGAACTACAAATGCCGATATCGTGTTGGCATATAAAGAACCTATAGGTTGAATATATTTGGTATGACCTTTAAAAGTAATACCTATTATTAAACCAAATATTAATGCTACAATAGTTCTAATTCCAAAATCAACCTTCTTTTTATATAAGAATATAAGGGCAGCTATAAATATAATCCCTAATACGAGAGCTCCTAATGATAAAAAATCGATATTCATATCTTATCTCCTCTTATTTTATTGTTATATTTGTCTTTTAAATAATCTTCACTCTATATTTTAACAGGAACAACAACAGACAAGATAATCCCCACAAATATTATTTAACTTAATCTTGGCACATTTAATCATATATGTTCCTTCCTTCCATTTCATACTATTCACATATGTTTTATATGTATTAGTATTATATGTTGCTAAGACTTTTTTGTCAAACATATTTTGAGTACATTTCTCTTTTTTCAGCAAGAGGTTGTCAAAGATAGCAAAAGGGAGTGTATGTGTTCTAATCATGCACATTTAGGAGAACGGTTTGCTATAAGAGTAGTACTACTAATCAGTGTGTGATGGAACATATAACTCCCTTTATTACTTTTCTGCGACAACCTCACGTTATTAATTATTTCGATTAAAAAAACACACTTAGATAATAGCAAATCTAAGTGTGTATAATATCTTATATTAATTCGTATACCTGTTATCTAGTGGCAAGCTCTTTATCTAGAATATATAAACCACTCCAGTTGCCGTTGATTCTTTCGATTCTTTCTACAAGAACACCAAAGGTATCCTCTTCTTCAATCTGCTCGTCTACAAACCAAGCTAGAAGATTTAATACTCTTTGATCAGCTTCTTCTCTAGCTTCCTTTACTAGGTCATGTATACGTGATGTAACCACCTTTTCATGGGCTAGGGCCTTTTTGAATACATCCTCTATGGATTCAAATTTGCCGTCACCGGGATCTAAAGGACGATATTTAATACCATATCCTGTTTCCTGGAGAAATGCTTTAATCCTTCCTGCATGCTCCATCTCTTCTTTAACTTGCTCATCTATAAAATGTGTCATTCCTTTCATATTTAAGTCATCTAAATATGCGGACATTGTTGCATAAATATATGCAGACTCTAGCTCAAAATTCATTTGCTCATTTAAATTATCATATAATTTACTCATAAAATACCTCCTAAAATTAGTATAATAGTAACTATTCCTAGTATTACATACTTTTATCAATTTGGCAAGTTATTTATATTATAATCCAGATTAATTTATAAACAAATGTTATTTAATAATTTTAATAAACTTTTTCTTACCAATCTTTATAACATCAGCATTAACTAAAACTTGATCTAGATCATCTTCATTTAGCCTTATACCATTAATTTGTACTCCCTTTTGTTTTATTAAACGGATGAATTCACTACGGCTCTTAACCAGCCCATAAGCTATTAGCTTAGGAATTATATCATTTAAAGTATCCTTTTCAAGCTCTATAAGCATGGTAGGGATGTCATCAGGGATTTCCTTTTTACTAAAGGCAGCATCGTAGTATGAAACTGCTTTCTCCACTTCCAGCTGGGTATGGTATAGGGAGGTAATTATCTTTGCCAGTCTGTATTTTATATCTCTTGGATTAACTCCATCAGCAAGTTCTTTCTTGATTTTATTTATATCATCAGGATGCTCATCAGTGGTTAACTCATAATACCTTATAATTAACTCATCAGGAAGCTCCATAACCTTTTTAAACATTACCTCTGCCAGTTCACTTACACCGATATAATTGCCTAGGCTCTTGCTCATTTTCTCTATTCCATCAAGTCCTTCTAAAATCGGCATAAAAATTGCAATCTGTTGTTCCTGACCTACAGTTTTTTGCAGTGTTCTTCCCATTAGAATATTGAAGGTTTGATCTGTTCCACCTAACTCAATATCAGCTTTCAACTCTATTGAATCCTGCGCCTGCATCAAGGGATAAAAGAACTCATGTAGGCCGATTGGAATACCATTATTGTATCTAGTTTGAAAATCATCTCTTTCCAACATCCTTGCAACTGTAGTTGTAGCAGCAAGCCTTAACACCTCTTCGAAGTTAAGCTTTGATAGCCACTCACTATTGAATCTTACTATGGTTTTATCTTTGTCTATAACTTTAAATATTTGCTCACAATAGGTTTGTGCATTTTCTTTAACCTGCTCATCAGTAAGAGCAACCCTTCCCTTCGATTTCCCTGTCGGATCTCCTATTTTACCAGTAAAATCACCAATTACTATAATCGCTGTATGTCCTAGATCCTGCATTTGCTTGATTTTTCTTAAAACTACTGTATGCCCAAGATGAATATCTGGGGCAGAGGGATCTAAGCCCAACTTTATTATAAGTGGTTTTTTCTTCAAATAGGATTTTTCTAGCTTTTGCAATAATTCTTCCTCATTCACACATTGGTGAACTCCCTTAAGTATAATCTTTAACTGCTCTTTTGGCGATAACATAAATTACCCTCCTAACATATTTGTTTCATAAGTTGTTTATATTTGCATCTTCTATAGATCTATAAGAAAAAACTCCCATCCTTCTGTTTCCAAAAGGACGAGAGTTATCTCGCGTTACCACCTAAAGTTTATAGGTAATTCACATTACCTACCTCGCTGAGTACAGCTTTCGCGATACTCCCGCACCTGATAACGGTGTGCTTTCCGTCGTAGCCTACTTAATAGAACATTTCGGTACGCAACTCCAAGAGGTATTCACATTTTCTATTCACGAGCCTCTCATCAACCGGCATCTTTCTGTTTGAAATCAAAAATGTTACTATTTCTTATCACAGTCTTTTCTTATATAACCTATGCTTTTCATCTAAAGCAAAACAATATGCAAATATTGTCTATTATAGTACCAAGACTCTAAAAATATGTCAAGCAAATATTTACTTCTAAAAGGTCGTTTTATCTCCAACTTTCAAACATTTGTCTTGCTTCTTCAAAGTATTCTTTAGAAATTGTAATTGTTGAATCTGTTACAGTTTTGTTATCCGCTGTGATTGGAACGGGATTACAGCCTCCACTTTGTATTTCTACACCATCCAAATTAAAGCGGTTACCACAGTTTTGACAGACTAGAACACTTCCCTCCTGCCTATAATAACCTCTTCCTGAGTTAAAGCACTCATGACAAGTGTTAAAAGCAGTTCGTATACTACCATCAGATGCTTTAACAGCTAATACCGTCAAATCAGTTCCACCAAATTCAACTGGATAGAATTTTGCCTGCTCTGTAATATCACTAACATGAATTATTAAATCATTATCTCTCACTGTATTGTCGTTTATATATGATATAACTATAATCGCGACAAGCAGTAGTGGAATTACTATTAAAGTAATTTTAGAAAATATGTTTTTTCTTTTATATTTTTTCACCATCTGCCACCTTATTCCTTATGTAAATTTGTGATTAATTGTCTACCACCTTAATTTATCATACAAATGTGAAAAGAATATGAAGTATACCGATGGATATAATATACATTATAAACATATCTTTACTCTACTGTTACGGACTTGGCTAGATTTCTTGGCTTATCTACATCCAATCCTCTTGCAACGCTTACATAATAGCCCATTAGCTGTAAAGGTACAACTGCTAAGCTTGTTGTAAAATGCTTATCTGTCTTTGGTATATAGCTAACAAAATCCGCTGTATCTTCTATATTATAATTGCCATAATTCGTTAGGCCCATCAAATAAGCCCCACGGCTCTTTACTTCAACCATATTACTAATAGTCTTCTCATAAAGTTCCTGCTGTGTAAGGACACCAATAACTAAAGTTCCATCCTCAATAAGACTGATGGTACCATGCTTTAGCTCTCCAGCAGCATATGCTTCAGAATGAATGTAGCTTATTTCCTTCATCTTTAGACTTCCCTCTAGAGAAATGGCGTAATCTATACCACGACCGATAAAGAAAATGTCCTTAGCTGCTGAAAACTTTGTTGCAAACCACTGTATACGCTCCTTATCCTCTAATATCTTTCTTATTTTATCAGGTAGTGTCATTAGCTCATTTATTAGATTTTTGTAATACTTCTCATCTATTTCTTTCCTTACCATGGCAAGCTGTATAGCTAATACATAGCACGCTATAAGCTGAGCACTATAGGCCTTAGTGGTAGCTACAGCTATTTCTGGGCCTGCCAGTGTATATAATACCTTATCTGCTTCTCTGGCTATGGAGGAGCCCACCACATTAACTATTGCTAAGGTTTTTATTCCAATACTTTTTGCTTCTCTAAGGGCGGCTAGACTATCTGCAGTTTCTCCTGATTGACTGATGACAATCACTAGGCCGTCCTTGTCAAGTAAGGGCCTTCTATATCGGAATTCTGAGGCCAATTCAACTCGAACAGGTATCCTAGCAAGATCCTCAATAACATATTGTGCTGCTATTCCTACATGATAGGCAGAACCACAGGCAACAATATATATCTGGCTTATAGCAGCTATCTCTTCATCTGTCAAAGAAGAAGCGGATAAGTTTATCCTAGCACCTGATACGAGACTATTGATTGTATCCTCTACTGCCTTTGGCTGCTCATGGATTTCTTTAATCATAAAATGCTCAAAGCCTGCCTTTTCAGCCGCCTGCGTATCCCAGTTAATCTCAGTCAGTTCCTTCTCTATCTCATCTCCATCAATATTGAAAAAAGTTATTTTACCCTTTTGAAGTCTACCTATCTCCAGATTTCCAATATAATATACCTTTCTCGTATATTTTAGAATAGCAGGAACATCAGATGCAAAATAAGCATCTCCATTCTCAAGACCTAAAATCATAGGACTGTCTTTTCTGGCCACAAAAATTTCATCTGGATAATCCTTAAACATAACTGCCAGTGCGTATGAGCCTCTGATACGAACCATTGCACGATTAATAGCATCAATAGGATTACCAAAGTATTTCTTATAATAATAATCAATAAGCTTTACTGCAACTTCGGTATCTGTAGCAGAATAAAATGAATAGTCCTTTTTAAGTAATTTCTCTTTTAGTTCCTGATAATTCTCTATAATTCCATTATGTACAGCAACCACACAGCAGTCATCGCTATTATGAGGATGAGCATTCTCCTCTGAGGGTTCTCCGTGTGTTGCCCATCTTGTATGACCGATACCACAACTTCCACTCAGGGATTGACCTTGATTTGTTTTATCAAAAAGAGCCTTTAATTTTCCTTTAGCCTTAACAATCTCTATATCAGATGCACCATCTCTTACGGCTATGCCGGCAGAGTCATAACCTCGGTATTCTAGCTTCGAAAGTCCTTCGAGTATTATCGGTGCTGCTTGACCATTGCCAGTAAATCCTACTATTCCGCACATAGATTATTTCCTCCTAACTATCAATTACTAGCAGATTTCGTGGACATTATATCAGAGATGAGTTCTCAATACTATATATTTTTCACTTATAGAAAAAAATATTTTTTAATGGATATTTTCCAAGATGTCAATTATAAAACAAGAACATGAGAGATAATATTTTTATTGTAAATTTCAATATACTAGTGTATAAATTAATCAAGGACATCATAATAGGTATTAAATTTAAACATTAGATTATTTATCTATGCTATACTTGTAATATATCATCAATGGTTGAGACTTTTTATACTTATAAAAAACTTATGAAATGGTGGTAAAACATATGAATAATAATTTAGTAATTATAGGTGGTGGCGTTGCAGCTTTTAACGCAATTAAAGCTATTAGGGAAATTGATAGTAACATCGATATACATTTAATTGTAAACGAACCTATTAATCCATATTATAGAACACGCTTAACAAAAAGTTTATTTGATGATCTTGATACCGATAAGATATGCCTACAGAAGAAGGAATGGTATGAGCAAAATAATGTTATAATTTATCGAGCTAAAGAAGCCATATTGGTTGATACTGACAACGACACAGTAAAACTTAATGATGGTACAAGCTTACAGTACACTAAGCTCTTATTAGCTAATGGTGCATATAATTTTAAACCATCTATAGAGGGCATTGATAAAGAAAATGTATATACTATAAGAACCTTAGAAGATATTAAGAAAATAAAATCTAAGATTAACAACTACAATACAATCCTTCATATCGGTGGAGGGATACAGAATCTTGAAGCCGCATGGGCCTTTAGCTCCAATGGCAAGGACGTAATTATAGTTGAGTTTATGGATAGATTAATGCCAAGACAATTAGATATCAGAGCTTCAGAAATACTTAAAAAGGCTGTGGAAGCAACTAATACTAAGGTTATACTTAATACTGAAGTAATTAAGCTAACAGGTAATGATAAGGTTGATGCTGCCATTGTAAGAAATAGAGAATCTAGCCCAGAGCATGATGGTGATGACCCTATTGCCTGTGATATGATTATTTACTCTGTAGGAGTAAGACCAAATAAAAAAATATATGAAGATACAGCCATAAAGATTAATATGGGTGTTATGGTCGATGAGCATATGAGAACAAACATTGAGAATATATATGCCGCAGGAGATATTGCAGAATATAAGGGTAGAGTCGGTGGACTTTGGCCCATAGCTATCGAGCAAGGAAAGATAGCTGGTTATAATATTGCCGGTAAAGCTTCCACCTATACTGAGATATTACCAGTAACCAATATGAATGCATTCAACCTGAATGTGTTCTCTATCGGTATAATTGATGAAACAAAGGCTAGCCTTACATTAACTGATGATCCTTTAGATAATAAATCATATAAGAGGTTATTCATAAAAGATAAGCAGATAATCGGTGCCATAGTCATAGGTGAGACAAAATATAATAATATGCTAAGGAAATTAGTTAACGATAAGACAGATATTTCTAGTATCGATTACACTAATAGGTCTCTAGTAGATTTATTAGAAGAGTTAAAAACTTTATAGTCCCATACCATATAGAAAGGACGAACCAGTTATATGAATAGATATGATAGGATACCAAAAGGTGAACTGGTAGAACGGGCAAAAGAATTAGAATGTCTTTACTTAACAGAAGAAGCTTTAACCCAAGAATCATTGTCTATCAGCTTAGAGAAAATAGCTTCTATTATTCCTATGGGCTTTAGAAATATAAATGACTGCTCAGTAGTAATCGAGCTTGATGGACAGACCTATAATCATAAGCCATCTATAATTAATGTGGATGTATTAGGTTCTGCGATTATTGTAAATAATGAGAACCGCGGATATATAAGGGTAATGTATCCTAAACACACCTTTCCCGATGATGATATTGTATTTCTAGATCAAGAGATTCGGCTTATAAATACAATTGCTAGAAGAATTTCCGATAGCATAGACAAAAGAGATTCTAAAAAAAATACTAGCTATGAAAGCCAGTGGAGGGTAATTCTCAATCTTATGCAAAAGGCCGATCACAAGATCCTTCTATATGTATGCGAGAAGATGCTAGCCCTATTAGCCGTAGTCAATCCAGTTATAGTACAAAATATATCAAAGGAGTTCGATTGGGCCAAATATGATATCTACGATGAAGTTAACTCCCCATTAGAAACACTACCTAATGTGGATCTTATCCGCTTAAGTAATTCAATATTTGATAATGCAGTTATCCATATGAATGATGAGCAGATCTATAACTATATCAATCTATGGATTTATCAGGGAAAAACCTATGATTTAATTAAAATAGTTGATAAAAAAGATTCAGATATTAATAAAATCATCCAGGCCCTCTCTTCATATCTAAAAGCTATTAAGGATAATAATACATCAAGTGATACTACAAAAAGATGGCTTTTGGCTGAATTAACAAGACGTTTTGTAAGCGAAAATCCTAAAGACATCTCAAAACTCCATGACTATATAGATATAGAAAGTTTTATTGATCTATTAAACTATTTTATCTGTTCACCCAGGAGCACTGGTCGAATTGGTGGCAAGGGTTCGGGGTTATTTTTGGCATATCAAATCCTTAATGCCCACAAAGACAAGCTGTCAGTTCTTGAAAATGTGTTTATGCCTAAGACCTGGTATATCTCATCTGATGAGTTCAAAAACCTACTTGAAGAGAATAATTTGGACGAACTAAATGAGTACAAATACTTAAAGATGATCGATATTCGAATTGGATATCCTAGAATAATTCAAAGGCTAAAAAACGCCAGAATCTCGCCCTATATCTTAAATGAACTTAATAAGATTCTAGATGCCAGTGAAGAAGTTCCTTTGATTATTCGTTCCTCCAGCTTACTAGAAGATCAAATTGACACCTCCTTCTCTGGGAAATATAAAAGTCTCTTCATTACCAATACAGGTTCTAGGCCAGCACGTATGAAGCAGCTGGTTGATGGCATCTTAGAGGTATACGCTTCAATATTCAGTCCAGATTCTATTGAATATCGGAAGGAACGTGGTCTCCTAGATAGCGATGAGCAGATGGGAATAATGATTCAGGAGGTTGTTGGCTGTAAAGTAGGGACTTACTTCTTTCCTCTCTTTGCAGGCGTAGCCTTTAGCAATAACGAGCTTCGATGGTCTTCTCGAATAAGAAGAGAAGACGGATTAGTCCGAATGGTTATGGGCTTAGGTACTAGGGCTGTTGACCGTATTGGCGAGGACTACCCTGTCCTACTATCCCCTGGCCAACCTAACCTACGCATAAACCAATCTCACCATGACCTTCTAAGGTATTCACCTAGATATATGGATGTCATTGATTTGGAAAAGAATCAATTTGTAACAATAGCCATTAGTGATTTAATAAAAAAGTATGGAGACCAGATTCCCAACATACATCTAATGGCATCCGTCTTAAGGGATGACATAGTATATGATATAAATCCTCTTATAACTGACTTTAATAATGACAATATAATAATTACATTTGATAATCTGATTAATAAAACCCCATTTGTAAATAAAATCAAATCAATCCTATCCCTACTAGAGACTGAGCTTGGCTATCCTGTTGACATTGAGTTTGCTTGCGATAAGGACAATTTTTATCTACTTCAATGCCGACCTCAAAGTAGGAACCATGATAGTAGTCCTGTACCCATTCCTATAAATATTCCAGTCAGAACTACCGTATTTACCAGTAATAAGTATATAACAAACGGAAAAGTTACTGGTATAAAGACAATTGTATATGTTGACCCCTATGAATATTCAAGGTTAGGATCCCATGAGGATTTCATGAATATCCGCTCAATAATAAGCAAAATAAATCAAATGCTTCCCCGCAGATCTTTCATATTAATGGGCCCTGGTCGTTGGGGTAGCCGGGGCGATATTAAGCTTGGGGTACCTGTCGCATATGCTGATATTAACAATAGTGCAATGCTAATAGAAATCGCCCTAAAGAAGTCGAGTTACGAACCAGAACTCTCCTTTGGAACTCACTTTTTTCAGGATCTTGTGGAGGCAAACATAAAATATCTACCACTATATCCTGAGGATGATGATACTATATTCAATCACTCCTTCTTTAGGGGTTCACGAAATATTCTTGCTGATATATTACCTGTCTTCTCATACCTAAGTAATGTTGTAAAAATAATAAAGGTTGAGGAGGTATTAGCAGATAATGAACTCATTATATTGATGAACGGGGACTTACAGAAGGCAATTGCTTATCTTGACCATCCCTCAAACATAGATACAAAGAATATCACAGATGATATATCTATACAAAAAGACCTGGTTAATGATGATGAAGATGGTTGGAAGTGGCGCCATTATATGGCTGAGCAAATTGCAAACAGAATGGATATGAATGCTTATGGGGTTAAAGGTATATATCTGTTCGGTAGCACCAATAACTGCACAGCCAAACTTAATAGTGATATCGATTTAATAATACATTTTGATGGAACTAGTGAGCAGAAAGAAGCTTTGGATTCATGGCTCAAAGGCTGGAGTATGGCCTTATCCGATATAAATTATCTTAATACCGGCTACATATCCAATGGTTTATTGGACGTACACTATGTTACTGACCAAGACATTAAGGATAAAAGCCCATTTGCCATCAAAATCAACTCAGTTTTTGATCCTGCATCCCCACTTCGAATTAGAGACTGATAATATATGAAAGTCAAAAGTCCAAATGGATATTTCCATTTGACTTTTGACTTTATATTAATTGGAAGTGTGGATATCACACAATACCTTGAACCAACATGGAATCAGCCACCTTAATAAATCCTGCTATATTTGCACCAGCAATAAGATCACCTTCACAACCATACTCTTTCGCAACTTCGCTAATAGTCTTATATATACTAACCATTATATCTTTAAGCTTTTGATCCACTTCTTCAAAGGACCAAGAAAGACGTAAGCTATTTTGTGACATTTCTAATGCCGAAGTAGCTACGCCTCCTGCATTTGCTGCCTTAGCAGGAGCAAAAAGGACCTTGTTCTCCCTGAAAATCTCCACTGCTTCAGGACTAGTCGGCATATTAGCGCCCTCTCCCACAGCTACACATCCATTCTTAACTAAAATCTTTGCTGATTCTCCATTAAGTTCATTCTGTGTTGCACATGGTAGAGCTATATCACAAGGTATACTCCATATCCCATCATAACCTTCATAATGCTTGGCAGTGGAATGAATGGCAGCATATTCCTTGATTCTTCCTCTATTAACCTCTTTTATCAATTTAACAGTATCAAGATTAATACCCTGGGCATCATATATATATCCATTTGAATCACTCATAGTCACAACCTTTGCCCCTAATTCCATAGCCTTTTCAGCTGCATAGATTGCCACATTTCCAGATCCTGATATTACAACTGTAGCGCCTTCAAAGCTCATATGCTTATCTTCTAGCATCTCATTTACTAGATAAATAAGTCCATATCCTGTTGCTTCCTTTCTTACAAGGCTTCCTCCATAGGTCAAACCTTTTCCTGTTATGACACCTTCAAAAGTATTTTTTATTCTCTTATATTGACCGAACATATAGCCAATCTCTCTTGAACCTACTCCAATATCCCCTGCAGGTACATCAGTATTAGGTCCAATGTGCCTATACAACTCTGTCATAAAACTCTGACAAAATCGCATAACCTCCCCGTCAGACCTACCCTTAGGGTCGAAATCACTCCCACCCTTACCTGCCCCGATAGGTGTACCAGTAAGGGAGTTCTTAAATATTTGCTCAAAGCCAAGAAACTTTATTATGGCAAGATTAACTGATGGATGAAAACGCAAGCCTCCCTTATAGGGACCTATTGCACTGTTAAATTCAACCCTATAGCCTCTATTTACCTGTACCTTACCCTGGTCATCAACCCAAGGCACACGAAATATAATCTGCCTTTCAGGCTCTACAATTCTCTCTAAAATACCAGCCCTTCTATAGTCCCTACGTACATTTAATAGCGGTTCCAATGTTTCTAGTACTTCTTTAACAGCCTGATGAAATTCTGCCTCTCCTGGATTTCTTTCAATAACCTTCTGTAGTACTTCGTATGCATATGACATAAATATTCCCCCTTGAATATAAGTGATTGTCAGTTACACATAACGAATGAAAGTTGGAATAATCAACGTAATACTTTTTTGTTTAATATACCGCTATTATTAATCCTTTCACACGCTTCTGTTTTTTTATGTAGGGATTATATCACAGCGTACATGCGCTTATCAATTTATTTTTCTCTTGTAATAAAAATTTAATATTTACCTTTTTAAGTAATTAATGTTATTGCTATACATAGATAATTGAAGCATCTCCAAAGCTTATCTTACCGTGTATTACTACATTAGGAGCATCAGGGTTAATATTATTATGGTCTGCGATTCCCATATCACCAAAGAAGGCATGCACCTCATTAACAACATTCCAGGACCTAGGAATATACAAATCAACATCACCAAAGGATACATTCACATAGATATCAGCTCTACCTGATGGGATTTTAGCATTATCAAAATATACCTTCACGTCACCAAATGAGCAGTCAATATTTGCTCTCTCAAAATCCTCTGTATTGACATACTTAATGCATTCCCCGAAACTTGTGGAGCAGTTAACCACTTTCCCATCCTGCTCATTAACTACACTACTACCAAAGCTATTTTTCCCGTTAATTGAAAAAACAAATGAACCATGCTTACCGAATATCATAGATAGACCAAGGCTTAATAAAAATGCGGTCAAAAGCACAGGCCAAGGAGTGAACTCAGTTATATTTAACTGCTTATCAAATAAGATTAATATTATTGCCAGCGGAAATAATATTCCCAACATTCCCCTTATACAATTTCAAATGCTTAGAACCCTCTGTAATGTCATTTACAGCATCAAAAACTTTTTGGACTATCTCATCTAATTTGCTACAACGGATAATCACTTCGTCCTCGTCCTTCTTATTTTCAATAATTTCAATTCGTACCTTCATACCCTCATCTCCATAACCCTATTATATAGAAAATCTATCCAATGTAAATAGCTGGTAGGTAAGTGGTTCTTTTTTCCGGCTAAGTGGTAAATCTAAGCAACTATCACTAATTTTAAGGGGCATATAGTTGATCAGACTATATGCCCCTTATTAATAACAATTCTATCATATTTAATTATCGATAGCCGTATCCATAGCCATAACCTTTTCCATATCCATAACCATTAAAGCTAGTTGTAGTATCATTCAAAACAAATCCAATTATTTCAGCATTACTGCTCTCTGATAAATATTCAAAGTTCTTAAGAATTTGGTCTAACATAGCATAGTCCTGCTTAACTACATAGATTATACCTTCAACCAATTTAGCCAAATCTGATGCATCAGAAAGGATTGCAGCTGGTGGTGAATCTAAGATTACATAATCCGCTTGATTCTCTAGCTCCTCTATTAGCCCCCTCATCCTGCTGGTACCAAGTATTTCAGTTGCATTATTTATTGGTTCTAGATCCGCAAGAATTGATAGGTTTAAACCTTCATATCTTATAAGAGCATCCTCTAGGCTAATCTCTCCCTTTAGTACATGGGACAATCCAGCGTCTTGTAATATATTGGCTTTTTGCTCTAAGGGACACCCTATTGCTTCTATAGTATCTTGTAAGGCCACCGCTGCCTCATTTAATATAGAAGTGCTTTCCATGTTATTTGTTTTATTTAAGTTTTTCCTTTTATCAGTTTCAAATAAGTCCATTCTTTTTCTAATTGTGGGATTATGAAGATCACAGTCAACCAAGATAACCTTCTTTCCTACTTCCGCCAAGGATAAGGCCAGATTGTAGGCTACAGTGCTTTTACCCTCTCCTTGAATAGCACTGGTTACAAGAATAGTTTTTTCCTTATTTTCCATTATCTTTTCTACTCTTGTTCGGATTTTATATACACATTCTTGATACCATCTAGGCAACTTCTCATTTTGTAAAGATATAATAAACTCTTTCTTTTTACTTCTTTTTTTGATTTTTACCCTTGGTAATGAACCTAAATGCTTTATACTGGTTAATTTAGCCAAGTCCTCTACCTTATATATAGTTCTTCTACTTAGTGCATAGAGAGCAATAAATGCAAGCCCTAAGAGTCCCCCCGGTATTACTCCTTTCTTAATACTAGCACGGTAACTAATACGATTATATGGTTCAGTTGGAATACCTGATTCGTTTAACATAGTTAGGTAGGTTCTGCCTACAACGGGCTCTGCAATTCTCGAATAATTATCTATCACTAGATGCAGTACCTCATAAGCCCGCTTTGGATCAGCAGAGGTTACACGAATGGTAAAAAGATTGGTATCCTCAATCGTATCCGCGTATATTGATTCAGTAATATAAGGTAAGCCAAGCTCTCTAGCTATATCATTTCTCAACACACTACTAGTGATGATATAGGGAAAAGTTTTTGATAACTGCGATGCTCTTAATACTTCTTCATACATACTAGTCCCTCTAGCATCTTCTCTGGTATTTACAGTAAAGGTGGCAGATGCAGTATAAAAGGGAATATAATTACGCCATGTTCTTTGACAATAAATAGCAGCAGATAATGAAGCCAACACTATTATAAGCCAGCCAAACTTTAAGGTTCCCTTCCACAGATTCTTTAGTGTATTATACATATCTAGAGTAATTTCTAGATCATTTTCACTAGTCTTTATATATTTACCCATAGTAACCCCCTATTAATACCCTCTATCTGGCAGTACTCTTACCCTATAATTTAGTTTTAACTATTTGCTATCTTCTTTTCAAACTCTCTATTGTAATGGCCATAAGCCTTATAAAAATCAGCTACTCCTCTATTAATAAATGAGCTTCTATAAACGTTATTATAGACACATCCGATTAGCTTTGCTTTACTTTCAGAAAGAAGGTCAATAGTATCATTAATATCCTTAGCTAGGGCCATACTCTGCCTTATCACCAGTAAAGAAGCATCTGCTAGATCTGCTAAAATAGACGCATCTGCTGAAACTGATACAGGTGGAGCATCTATGATAATATAATCCATAGCCCCCCTAGCCACCTTTATAAGATCGGCTAATGTATTAGTCTTAGCAAGATCTACAGAATCTTTTAATAACTTACTTCCGTATAATAAGAAGAGGCCACTATCAATATCAAAGGATAATACTTCCTCAAGCTCTCCCTTTCTTTCTGGATCACCCTCAGAGCAAAGCTGGGTCTTCTGCTCTGCCATAATGTCCTTCTTCAATATTTTATGTAAGGATGGATTCCCCAGGTCCCCGTCCACCATAAGTACATTTTCAGATTTCTGTGCTAAAGCCATAGCCAGGTTTATGGCCACTGTTGACTTTCCCTCATTTTCCAAAGTGCTGGTTACCAGTATCACCTTGATATTTTCCCTTTCAGCCTTATATTCAATCTTTGTTCTCATTTTCTTAAAATTCTCAACAAAAGAGAAACTTACCATAGGGCTATTAATCAAGATACTTTTCTTCCTTCTTCGTAACCAAGACCTTAGGGTCTTATATTTTCTTTCATGATAAATAAGTCCAAATAATTTAGTATCCAGTTTTCTGGCTATTTGCTGTTCGTTCTTAATGGTATCTCGCCTCACAGAAGCGAAGCCAAGTAATAATGCTGTTATTAGACCACCAACAAATAAAGCAATCTTCATAACCCTATCAGTATCCATATAATTACTAGGGTAAGAAGGAAGGGAAGGGGCTTCCAATACATCTATTATTGCATTATCAAATATATGATTAGTAACCGAAGTATAATTATCCATAATTGAGATGATTGTCCTATATGCTTGCTCTGGACTAGAAGCTGAGACAGTAACTACAAATATGTTAGTCTCAGGTATAACCTCTGCCATGATGTTAGCAGGTTCTTGACTTTCCCCAATATCCATAGCTATCTTAGTCTTTAGAATGTCGCTATCAAAGATTCTTGTAAGGTTAGTGGCTACCATGCTGGCTGTGGAAAGGTTTATATAAGTATTTTGTGAACCCTTTGCACCTCTTATATTTCCAACTATACTATTAGTATTGAACTGAATATAAACCCCCATATTTACAAGCTCTTCGACCAAACTTATGTCCTGCTCAAGACATATATATCTTTCCACATGAGCAAGTATAGGTAGATAACCGGCAAATAGACATCTCTGGAGATTTGTTCTTATATATTGATATTCTCTTCTTGGGGAGAATTCCAATAGAATATATTTTGAACCTGCCATGGTAGGAATTTGATTTGACTCCAATAGGTCAATACACTCATGGTTGTAATATATCTCGCATCCCAGATAAATCCTTACATTTGGGAATATATCCTTTACATAGCTCCTGACAATATTTAAGGCAGCCTCATAATCAGCTACCTTTTTTTATATCTACCCTCGTGATAATGAGGTGTTGCGATAATAATGCTTATACCATCATTTCTTGCAACTTCAATCATATGTATTGTTTCTTCTATGTTATCTGAACCATCATCTATACCAGGTAATATATGACTATGTATATCGATATATTCTTCCATATAATATCCAATCCTCACTTTGCTGGTGGATAGCCATTTTATTTTTATCCTTTGAACTACAAAACAAATTAATATAAATTACATATTTTCCCATTAGCTAGATTATATACTTGAAATTTATTAAAATCAATGGATAAATAAGAAAACTTGTTTACAGAATTTTGGCATTTCCAACATCATATGATAATCTTTTTTGCATTATAAATAATATATTGTAATAATATGACATACCTCCTAGAAATATCCTTTTTTTATTATTAAATGCGAATTAATGTAAATTTGCTTTGCTTTTTAATATTATTGGATGTATAATGAAAAAGTGGGCATAAATACCTAGTTTTTTGTGTATAATAAGGAAGCGATAAAATGGATCAGTTTGTGAATTTACATGATAAATGGAGAAAACAACTTAATAATGTAGCCTTAATAATTGCATGCTTTACATTGGTTTTAGAAATAATCGTATCATATTTTATGTATACATTTCTTCCAGGAACGATTACCATATCCTTACCCCAATACTTAGTACTAAAGATTTTTCTGCCTTCAGCAGGCTATTTTCCACTTGTTCTAATTGGAAAATATATAATGGATAATAATAAGCTATCAGATATAATTAAGAATTATTCTTCCATATTAGTTATTATTATTCAGATGTTTATTATTGCTTGTGTTCATAACGTTTTTATATTTACTAGTATTCTATATATCATTCCAATAATATTAACAGTTGTATATAGTAATAAAACAATGACTAATATAATCACACTGATTTCCATTATTTTTTTGCTAATTAGTTCATGCATTCCTGTTACTAGGGGACAAGCTAATGATCTTTTTCATACACTTCAAATTTTTATAGCAATCGTTTTAATTGCTGGCTGCTCACTCATAACTAATCTTTTAACTAATATAGAAAATGACAAGAATAAGATAATAAAAAATGCAGCCTTTAAACAGCTACAACTTGAAGAGCTTATGAAATGTGATCCCCTGACTGGTTTATACAATATGTCAAGCTTTTATAATACTTTAGATACAGCTATTAAAAAAAATGTCATGCCATTAACTTTAGCAGTTATTGATATTGATAACTTTAAGTCTGTTAACGATGCATGGGGACATGAGAAGGCTAATGAGGTTCTTATCTATATCGCCGCTCAATTACATTATTGCTGTAGCCCCCATGGCCATGTTTTTAGATACGGCGGAGAAGAATTCACTATTGTTTTCCCAAAGACTTCTCCCATCCAAGCAAAGAAAATGATAGAGACAGCTCAAAGCAACATATATAACCATAATTTTAATATTTCACCGAACATCAAAATAACATTTAGCTGTGGTATATCTGCTTATCCTTCATCTGATTATAATGCACACGACTTTTTTCAATTAGCTGATAAGATTATGTATCAAGCTAAATTCACAGGTAAGAATAAGATAATAATTGGTACACCTAACTCATGTTCTTGTAAATTTAAAACATATATCCATAATAGACATCCTATATAAAAATTATAATAACAATCAAAGAAAAGGAAAGACTGCTTCATTATGAAAAAGAAGACAAAGTACGAATCATTATACCGGAAGAACCCTGACACTGGCCGTGTTATTATAGATATTGCCCTTGAAGATTATCTTGATTTTTTTCATGTGTGGGATAATTCTGTCTTAAGGAAACGTGATATTCATTCAGAACTGGTGCAATTCCTTGATCTATGCTCAGAGGATATCCCTTTGCGTAAGGATTTGGAAATTGTCTTCACCTTGAATATCGATGAGAGAAGCGAAGAAAAGGAAGAAATGATTCGCGTAAGTTATAAGAATTACTTTAACTCAATCAAAAGATTAGAGCATCGCAAAACAAAGAGATTTGTAAAAAACTCTATAACTTTATTACTGATCGCACTTATATTACTGACTTTATATGGCCTCTTAAATGATATTAATCAAAGCTCCCTTTTATCAAGAGTATTTCTTGAAAGCTTGCTTATAGGTGGCTGGGTTTTTACATGGGAAGCTGTTCATTTGTTATTTATAGATATCATTGAGCCCTTTCGAAGACGCAAAGAAATTGAGCGTTTTCTAGAAGCAGACCTAAGTTTTAGGTACCTATAATAATATCAGAGCCATTTGTAAACCTTATAAAAAGGAGAATCATATATATGAGACTTTTTACAATAGGAAGCAATTTCTATGTAGGTACAAAGGTTCCAGTAGTGGTAAGAATTGAAAAGAATTTGGAAGAAAATATTAGCGACCGGTTTCGTCTTATATTCATACCTAAAGGTGTGGGTACGATTAAGACTGACTTAGGCTTGTCCCCATTTATTGCTCCGACTTTATGTTGCATCAATGAGACAGAGTCAATAAAAATACAATTATCTCAAGATTATAAAATCTTAGAATTAGTCTTTCACCCTGAGTTTCTTAATCCCTTCTTTGATTATAAGTCCTTAAGACTCTCACCACAGGCATATATCGAGGGAGATCCACAAGAAGCTGCTTGGTTAAATGCTTTCTCAAAACGTTTAACTAATTATAAAGGTATCATTAATATAAGTTCAGTTATTTCCTTACGGGTTGAAAATTTACTATATCAGATCGACAAGGAACTGAGTGATCAGAGAGATTGGTATTGGCCCTGTCGTACAAGATCATTATTACTAGAGCTATTATTAGTAATTGACCGAGTATATGTGGGGCCTTTAGCAGATGATACCATAACAGTAACTGAAGACTATAAGATTATAAACGATATCATCATATATTTATTAAAACATTACCAGGAAAAGATCAGCCTTACCCAATTGACTGAGGAATTTGGTATAAATAGAACTTCTCTAAATGAGTATTTTAAAAAGGTTACAGGATATACTGTTATGAGCTATCTTATGAACCTTAGACTTCATTTGGCTATGGCTATGCTAAAGGATACCGCCCTGCAGGTTTCAGAAATTATGTATCGAGTGGGATTTATAAATACATCTCATTTTGTTCGTTCTTTTAAAAAAGCAACTGGGACTACACCTTTGGAATATCGCAAGATACATACATGGCTCTATAAATAAATATATAAGCAAAAAAAATAGGAGCTGCTAAAGGAAGATTTTTGATATTACTTTAGCAGCCCCGATGTTATTAATACTTTACTTAACTTTAATCAAACTATCATTCATTATCTAATTTGTATAAACAAATCTTTTTTACGGTTGATGAAAGCGTTAAATATTGACCATCCCTAGACAAATAAGGAGCAAAGCAATATACCTTCGGCATATCTATAATCTCCCATGTATCCCCACCGTCTTCTGTTCTTATACAGTAAACCTTATATGATCCAGTTGAGTATACAATCATCCCCTGATTTTCATTCTGGAAATTGATAGCTACGGATGGCATTTTGGAACTATTTATCTTCTCTCCCTGCAAATCAATTGCTTTTGTTGTCCAAGTTTCACAGGAGTCCTTTGTTATATATAGGGTTCCATCCATGCTTAGTAGGTAGCCCATATCTGCTGTAATAAAAAACATACCAGCTATGTGATTACATCCTTCGGGAACCTTAAGCTCCTTCCATGTTGTTCCTCCATCATTAGATACCCCTAATGATATTCTTGAAGATATATATATATTATTTTGGTCTATAATAGACAAGAACTTATTATAATCACCAGTTAGCTTTAGAGGAAAATCAGCTAATTTGGTCCAACTTTTTCCCTTATCATTGGATAGTAGGTTAACACCACTATTTCCGCTACTAACAATAAAGAATTCATTATATAGATCCAAACCATAGCGACAGGCTGACACATTATCACTTTTTGACCAACTCTTTCCACCATCCTCTGTGTAACTGGTTTCTCCTGCATATCCCACAGCTATACCAATTGCTTCATTTAAAAAACCTGCATATTCTACTTTTGTCTCTACACTTGATTCGGATATTAATTTCCATGGTGAACTACCTTTCATCTCATTTTCTTCAGGTGTATTATCTATCATCTCCTTTTCTTCAATCAAATTACCTTCCATCTCTTTTTCATCAGATAAATTATCTTCTTCAGATGTCTTATCTATGTCTTCAAGTACATCTTCTGTTTTGTATTTGGACTCATCCAGTAAAGAGCTTCCTTCAGTAAGTTGATCATTATTATCAACCAGTTCACCATCTCTAGAACAGCCACTAGATATCATACTAATAAGCAAGACTGTTAATAGGAAATAAATAACCCTATTCTTTACATTCACCATAAACTCCTCCTTCCCTTATAACAAGGAGTTTATCATGATTAAAAAGGAAATTGGTTGCTAATATACAGAAATCTATATACTATTTACAGGTTTTGCTTTATTTTCTCTTCCGTGAGCAAATGATGCTTTGAAGAACTATAAAGAAGCAGAGCATAGCTGCTCTCGTTATCTGTGGCCACCAGGGATCCTGACTACCTATGGCTGTAACAATAAGCAAAACGATTCCACTTGTTAAGACACCAAATAAGGTACCAAAGATATTACCTACACCACCGGTTAGAAGTGTACCACCGATAATGGAGGCAGATATGGCATCCATTTCAAGACCTGTTGCTTGTTGAACTGAACCTGAACGTGTATGGAATAAGTATAGGAAGCCACCGATGCCTGCCAGCAGACCACAGAGTAAATGAGCATTAAATCTTGTTTTCTTTACGTTTATACCAAGCATTAATGCGCTTTGTGAATTTCCACCAACTGCATAAAAGCTTCGGCCTAGATTGGTTTTTCTGAGCAACCAGAACATTACACAGACAACAATTATAGCAATTACAACTCCGTATTCAAGCTTTGACTGTATAAACACACCCCTTTTATTAATATCTCCTAAAAAGGGAATTTGGATTCGTGCTCCTGACAGAAGCTCAAAGCTTGGATTATCGACCTGTATCTGATTAACTTCAATAAGAGCCACTAACCCCCTTCCTAAGAACATACCGGCTAGGGTAACTATAAAGGGTTGCATCTCCAGGTAGGCGATCATAAAACCTTGAACCGCACCAAAGGTTAGCCCAATCACCAAGGCAAGTATAAGTGCTGTAAAGAAGTTGAAGCCGTAGTTATTTAGACATACTATACAGGATGTGCATATAAGGGCTGTGGAACCTCCTACGGATATATCAATACTACCGGTTATCATAACAATGGATAGACCACAAGCAATAACGATTAGAGCCGCATTTTCATTGAAAAGATTAAAGAACATCTGTATCTTGCTAAACCCTTTATCTCCCAAGAATATTATTGAAAGTATGTAGATTACTATAAATAATGAAATCGTAATTGTCAGCAAGAAGGCTGTATCGGTAGGAGATTCTTTTCTTTTAAGCATATTAAGCACTCTCCTTTCCTTGGTTTGAAATGATTTTAGATACTTTAGCTTTATTACTAAAGAAATTCTTGACAGCCGGCGTTTGGATGGCAACAAGTAATATGATTATTACTGCCTTGAATACTGGTACAGCATTAGTATTAACATTAAGGGTGGTCAACATAGAGGTAAGTGTTTGGAGGGTATAGGCCCCTATTATTGATCCAGCCATATTAACTGTACCACCTCCAAGTGAATTGCCTCCAAGCGCAACTGCCAAAATAACATCCATTTCAATGCCTGGTACAATTGTGTAAGGATTTACTGTTTGTACCCTACTTGATTGTACAAAGCCGGCTATACCAACACAAAAACCCATTATTACATAGGCCATAAATTTGATTTTTGCAGGATTCAGACCATTAAGCCTTGAAGATCTATCATTGATACCAACAGCCCTCGTATATAGACCCAAGTTGGTTTTTTTCAGTGCAATATATGTTATGGCTACAACTAGAATTGTAATTAGGATAGGTGTCGGTATAGGGAATCCCGGAATAAAATTGCCATAATAGCCAAAGCTAGATACAGCCTTGGGTTTAAGTCCTCCCATGGCCATAGAGCCTATCGAACGACCAGCTGTAAAAAGAATTAGGGTGGCGACCATGGGCTGTATTTTAAATTTTGCAACAAGAATACCGTTAAAGGCTCCACAAACCATACCTGCTAGACATCCTAATAAAAAAGCAAGAATTATTGGTGCCTTTAACTCAGTAGGCTGAGTTTCATTTCCACATAAAACCCTCATTATTACTCCGCCAACTATAGCAATTGTAGAGCCCACACTGATGTCCTGACCTTTAGAGGAGGCTGTCACTAGAGTCATTCCTATAGCTAGAATAACAAGCTCTGTTGCATTATTAAGGATATTGACTAAATTACCTATCAAAACAGGATTACCACTACTGTCTCTACCTAAGCTTATTCTTAAAAAGCCTGGCTTTATAAATATATTTAATAATAATAAGAACATAAGAAAGGCTATAGGAATAAATAATCTATGTTTACTAATTGTCTTAAAAACCGATACCCCTCGCTGGGTAGACGGTTTGATATTATTCTTAGTCATTCTGACTTATTCACCCCCGCTATAGTATACATAATCTTATCCTGTGTCATATCATCACCCTCTAACTCTCCTACTACAAAAAGGTCACGCATAACAATTAATCTTGAGCAGGTACGTAACATCTCTTCAATTTCTGCTGAAATAAATGTAACACTCATGCCTTCAGACGCAAGCCTTAGGACAAGTTTTTGTATTTCCACCTTAGTGCCAATATCAATTCCCCTTGTCGGCTCATCAAGTATAAGATAATCAGGATGTGTAAGTAGCCAACGGGCTAGTATAACCTTCTGTTGATTTCCACCTGACAAGGATTTTACAGGAGTATCTGCAGAAGCTGTTTTTATATTAAGCAGACTGATATATTCATCTGCAAATGCTTGTGCTTGAGCCTTTGTAAAGGGTCTAAAAAATCCTCGCATAGCCTGTAGCGCCAGTACTATATTCTCTCTAACCGATAAATCCCCGATTATCCCATCCCGGCCTCGATCCTCAGGAAGGTAACCAATTCCTTTCTTCATGGCCTTTAATGGTGATGTAATGTTTACTTCGTTACCTTTTATTTTTATCTTTCCTTTTGTGACCTTATCTGCACCAAAGATAGCACGGACACATTCACTTCTGCCAGAACCTAGCAGTCCTGCAAAGCCTGTGACCTCACCCTTATATGCCTTAAAATCGAATGGCTTTACACCTGAATTACTAGCTAGTCCTACGGTTTCTATTATTACTTCCTTTGTATTTTCATTATCCGTCTGGGCCTTATTATGTATATCAGCCAAATCTCCTAGCTCTTTTCCCATCATCTTAGCTACAAGCTCTACCCGGGGTAAATCCATAACCTTATATTCACCTACAAGCTCCCCACCGCGCAAAACTGTAATTTTATCACAGATTGCATACATTTGCTCAAGGAAATGAGTAACAAATATAATACCTACTCCTCTGCTCTTTAACTCTCGCATCAGTAAAAAAAGCTTAGTGACCTCTTGATCATCCAAGGATGAGGTGGGCTCGTCAAGTATCAAAACCTTGCAGTCCATATCAACTGCACGAGCAATTGCCACCATCTGTTGGACAGCTATGGAACAGTTTGATAATTGCTGGGTTGGCTTCGCTGGAATACCAAGTTCCTCTAAAATACCTTCTGCCCTACTGTTATTCTTCTTCCAATCAACAAGCAACTCATCATTTCTGCCAATAAAAAGATTTTCAGCAACTGTCAGATTTGGGCATAAAGTTATTTCCTGGTAAACAGTACTAATTCCGTGCTTATGGGCATCTTGTGGTGACTTTATATGAACCGGCCTATTTTCTCCCTTAATATAAATTTCTCCGCCATCCATTGGATACACTCCGGTCAAGACCTTAATTAAGGTGGACTTTCCTGCACCATTTTCACCCATCAAGGCATGGATTTCACCCTCATACAAAGTAAAGTTTACATTTTGCAAGGCCCGCACACCAGGAAAACTCTTATATATATTTTTCATTGTAAGTAATGGTTCCTGCATAGTTATAATATTTAACCTCCCTTCTGACACTACAGCTAAAGCAAGTAACTTATCTTAATAAATGCGCGGTGCCAAATTCTGCGAACTATATCCACATAAATGACGCCGCGCCTTATAATCAACATCTTACCTTGTTAACTTACAAAATCATCTGATTTTATCAGATTAGCATTATATTAATAACTACGTGCATCAACAATGGCTTGTGTGATAGTATCACAGTCAAACATTTCTTCATCAACATAGGCGTTCTTAGGTACAGTCTCACCAGCCTCAAGTTGATTTATAAGCTTAACGATACGTGGTCCATGAAGAGGATTACATTCAACGTCTAGATTAAATTCTCCTGCAAGAACCTTCTCAAGAGCCCATTTATTGGCATCAAAAGCTATAACCTTAACATCGCCATTCTTACCATATGTAATACCTGCAGCATCCATAGCATCACAGGCACCACGGGCCATATTGTCATTCTGTGCATATACAACATTAAATTCTGTACCACCAGCTATAAGATCAGCAACTGCCTGCTTTGCTAGAGTTTCATCCCAACCCTTCATGTTCTGATTGAATACGATTTCCCAGCCGTTTGCTGCTGCCCCATCTTCAATTGCTTTGGATCGGCCTAATTGAGCGGAGGAACCTGTGTCTCCACCAAGCACTACTATTTTATAGCTATCAAGTGCCTGTTCCTTCAACCATTTTACAGCCTTATTACCTTCTTCTTCGAAATCAGAGCAAACCATTGCAGTATAAAGATCCTCTGATAAATCAAGCTTACGATCAGCCATAATAAATGGGATTTCTGCTTCCTTAGCTGCCTTTGCTACATCTTCCCAGCCTGCGGATTGAAGTCCTAATACAACAAGATAATCAACTTCCTCTTGAATTAGCTGCTGTGCCTGTGAAATCTGCTTTGCATGGTCTCCCTCACCAAATACCATCTTAATAGTAAAGCCAGCTTCATCAAAGGCCTTATTAAATGAATTTGTATTTGCCGTACGCCAGTCTGATTCATTTGCATTTGTTTGAACAACGCCAACTGTTAATTTCTTGTTCTTTTTATCTGTTGTTTTGCTGTCTTTGCCACAAGCTGCAAGTGATAACATAAGCATCACTACCAGAATTAAAGATATCATTTTCTTCATAAATAATTCCTCCCATTTTTTATTTTCTACATAAAAAGTTGAATACACTTATATGTATGTACAAGTATATTCAACCTAATATAAAAAAAATACAGAAATTATTCTTATCTTTGTTTTAATTCTTACTCTTAATATTACTAGGGCTAGTATAGGTTAAGATTCTTAAGTTTTTTGTTTGATTTCTTACGCTAATAGCTTCTACCTATCCTATCAATACTGGCATTTTCAGCTTCAAAGACCTTACCATCCACATAGGATATCTTGGGTACCTCCTCCCCATTTTCCAAGCGCTCTATTATCTCTGAAATCAAATCCCCCTGTAATGGATTACATTCGATAACTACATTTATCAACCCTTCCTCCATCATATCAAAGGCCCTTGATACAGCGTCAAAAGATATGATTGTTATATCTCCATTCACACCACAGGTTAATCCGGCCTCTTGTATAGCCTCTATAGCACCAAAGGTCATATCATCATTTTGCGAAACCAGTACATCAATATCATCAAACTCCCGTAGATATTTTGCCATAACCTCTTTACCCTTGGCCTTGGTAAAATCACCACTTTCGCGGGCTATAATATTCCAATTCTCATGATTTTTAGCTATATCATCAAATCCTTGTGAACGGCCTATCTGTGCCGTCGAATTTATTGTACCCTCAAGGATAACGATGTTAACGTCTTCCTCCACATACTCTGTTCCGCTTCCATCCGGTGAAGCATCAGAAGCTTGTTTTACTTTCTCAAGATGCTTTTCAAGCCAAATTCCTGCCTTCATTCCTTCTGCATGCTTATCAGTACCTACTACGGCAGCATAAAGGCTTTCGTCCTCAGTATCAATCATACGATCAACTATTACAACTGGTATACCTGCATCCCTGGCTTCAGTCAGCACTGTATCCCATCCTGTTTCAGTTACCGGTGCTATTACTATATAATCTACCTCTTGGAATATAAAGCTTCTTACATCCTTGATTTGATTCTCCTGTTTCTGCCTACCATTAGCAAAAATCAAGGAAAACCCGTTCTCACTAATTAGTGCATTCTGTATGGATTTAGTATTAGCCGTGCGCCAATCTGATTCTGATCCTAATTGAGAAAAGCCTACTATAATCAAATCAGAATCAATATCCTCCATATTCTCAAACTCTTTGTATTGAATATTTTTTAGGGGCTTAAGACTACAGCTTGAAAGTGCAATCAACCCAACAAATAAAAGTAATAATAGTATTTTGTTTTTTTTATTCATAGCCTACCTCTATATGATTATTCTCCATCTTTCTTGCTGGAATCTTAATAATGATATCGGTGCCTACTCCTTTTTTGCTTTGTATATCTAGACCATACATACTACCATAATACAATTTTATTCGTTTATTAACATTTGCAAGCCCAAAACCAGCACTTTGCTTACTACCTGGATTTTCTACCTCTCTTCTTAGGGCATTTAATTCCTCTTCATCCATCCCTACCCCGTTATCCATAACATGAAAGCAGATAATATCATATATTAATTCACCAGTTACAGTTATTTTACCTTTAGCTCTTAACATCTTAATACCATGATATAGGGAATTTTCGATTAGGGGCTGTAGAGTTAACTTAAGTATTTGATAGTCGTATAGCTCTTCCGGTATATTAATCTCATAGTTCAATATATCCTTATATCGTGATTGCTGTATCTGGAGATAACTCTTTATATGCATCTCCTCTTCACGGATTGTAATAAGATCTCTTCCCTTACTAACAACTGTCCTAAAAAACTCAGAAAGGGCTACAACTATATCAATGGCTTCCTTGTATTTCTCCCCCTCTATTAGCCAGATGATTGTATCTAAAGTATTATATAGAAAATGAGGATTAATCTGTGTCTGCAGAAGCTTTGATTCCATATATCTTAAGTTCTCTTGCTCTAACTTAATGCTTTTAACCTGCTGCTCTAGTTGAACAGCCATATCATTAAACCTATCTGTCAAGATGGCCAACTCATCATGATTATCGCAGCTAGCTCTGGTTGTGAAATCACCCTTGGCTACCATAGCAGTCTTATCACAAAGGTCTCTTATTGGCTTTGTTATGCTATCAGTTACAAGTATATTTACCAAAACAGATGCTATAATTATAGCGGACAAGGCTACAATCATTGTTACGATTACATTGGTTACCTGTTCATCCAGGCTCTGTCTTATGGCTTCAAAATTCTGTGTTTCATAATAAATATAATACTGAATTTCCTCCTGAAAAAGCTCTGTTAGAATATAGATATCTGATTCTAGCATCTCAATATTCTCTTCATAATGGCCTGTTTCATTTAGATTATCACGTATTTCATTGACTCTATCCTCTAGAGTATCAAGATTAAGTAGAATACGATTTATCCAATCAAGGCTTTCTCTACTTGATGTTATTTCTCTTAGATATGTAAAGTTTTCTTTCGCATCCTCTATTAGCTTATACGGATTTATTAGGTCACTGTTCTCATCTATGGCTTCGAAGGTCTCTGCTTCTACTACTAGCTTATACATGCTTTCGTCCATTTCATCCTTAAAGTTGAGGTTATAGTTGTTGGCAGAGGTGATTCTTCTGACTATGGCATCATAGGCAGTGCTATAATTATGTAGGGCTGCAATCTGATATACAGAGAAAATTATCATTGGAACTATGATAACAGCAGCTACCATAGAAAGCTTTAACCTCAAGGGATACTTTATTGGTTTTCCATTGCTATAATCTAACATTCTTCACCCTTACCCTTTTGTCTATATTCAGAGGGAGTGCAATTCTGGGTCTTCTTAAATATGTAAGAAAAATAATGGGAATCCTGATAACCCACCAAAAAGCCTATCTCTGTTATTCTTCTACCAGAGCATCTTAAATAATCCTTTGCCTTTTCCATACGGATATCTGTGAGATATTCTATAAAGGTCGTCCCAGTTTCCTGATTAAATAGAGAGCTAAAATAGTTGGGACTAACATTCACTGTAGATGCAACCTTATCCAAGGTCAAATCACTCATGGCAAAATTAAGATGCATATATTCCTTAGCCTTTTCAATCAGTCCAGCATATCTCTTCTGACTTTTCTTGTTGCGAAGATCGATGACCTTCCTTAATATTAATCTATAAATTTCACGACAGTCTTCTAGGTTAGATGGCTTATTTGCCACATTATTCATACTCTTAAGACTATTGTCGATCTCCTCTCTTTTACAGTTTAGGGATTTAAGAAATTTTAAGGCTGCTGAATATCCATCCATTATTATATATTGTCGAAATAGAGTTGACTCCATAGCGCTTGATCCAAATCCATCAAAGTAGCTGCTTACAAAATCATCAATATCATGTATAGTACCCCTCTTTAAGAAATCCTCTAATAGCTTTCTATCAAGCTTTTCAAGATTCATTTCACTGACATTTATACGGCTTCCTATCTGTTCCTTTATATGGCGAACATCATTATAGGATAAGAACTGATCCCTGCTTTCAAAGTACCTTAAAGAAAATGCACTATTAGCATCTCTATAAGACTGATGTAGGTCACGGACGCGATGAACATATCTACCGATTCCACCAAAATAATGTACCTTATTATCACAGATTTGAATTAGTAGCTGGCACAATTCCTGAATTTGCTCATTAATCTGCCTTTCATTTTCTCCAAGAATAATAAAGGCCCAGCCATCCATATCCCGTTCAAATACCTTAATATCTGGAAATCTTCTTAAGCTTTCCGTCATTTTTACTTCACATTGTACAATTTCATTAGAGTATTCATACAAATCCTCTTGTGGTTTGAACTGAAAAAGCATAACACAATAAACACTTGCAACCATATTGATTCCAAGTTCCTCTTCTTGTTCTATAATCTGTGAAAGAGTCATTTTTTTGCTTACTAGGGCATTAAAAAAATCCTTTCTTTTCTCCCCTTGTTTTTGATATACCAATTGCTGGTATTGCTCTAGTATCTGTTTTTCATTACGTTCCTTTTCTATAGCAGCTGCTGCATTTTTTACTGCTGCCATCAGCTTTGTAGATGTTACAGGCTTAAGCAGATATTCACTAACACCTATATCAATAGCCTCTTGAGCATAACCAAAATCACTATAGCCACTAACAATAATAATCTTAAGCTGTGGCATATCTTTTTTTAATAGCTTGCTTAGCTCTAAGCCATCCATAAAAGGCATTCTAATATCTGTAATAAGAATGTCAGGCTGCTCCCTTAATATCATTGGATAGGCTAATTCTCCATCGCTTTCATCACCAACAATTTCGAAGCCCTCTTCCTCCCAGTGTATTTTATTTTTAATACCCTCTCTTATTACGATCTCATCTTCCACTAAAAACACCTTATACATAAACTCCCCCAAAAAATCTATATAAGATACTTACTTCTTCTATATAATCGTATGCCTATTAACAATGAGGTCAATTTCATCATACCACCTATTCTATAATATGGCAAAATATTTCTTAAAATACAAATCCTTGGCAGTCCTATCTAGTAATAGGGCAAACTGTACTACTAATCAGTGTGTGATGTAATATATACACTCCCTTATAACTTCTGCGACAACCTTTTATATCATCTCAGTTTGGAGTTTATTCCCACTTGAAAAATTTGATTGCAACAAAAGAACATATAATTGTAATTACTAACATTATGACGATAGGTATAAGCATACTATCGATAGGTAAATCTAATGTTGCAGATTTTAATATTTTAATACCCTGCGTTAAGGGTAGGACATCAACAATCCTTTGCATTGATCTAGGCATTACCTCATATGGAAGTGTTGCCCCTGAGAAAATAAGCATAGGAAAATACAAGATGCTGGCTATAATACCTGCCACCTTTGTATTTTTAGCAATACCACCTACCATCATCCCTATAGAGAACATTGAAACCATAACTAATAACCATCCTATTATAAACTCTACTATACTGCCCTCCATTTTGAAGTCAAAGAATAGCACTGTCACGGCAAATAGACTAATCAAAGATATTAAGGCATATATAAAATATACAGTAACTTCAGCCAGTAATATAATTATAGGAGTTATGGGAGTAACTTTAAATCTTTTTAGAACCTGCTTACTTCTGTAGTCAGACACTACTAAGGGCAAGCCCATAACCCCACCTGCACAGATAGCTATACTCGTTAAGGCACCAAAAGATTGTTGAATAAACGTATAATCAGCTCCTTCATATGCAGGCTTTCCTCCATAGATAATTCCAAGCACTATAAGAACAACAATAGGCATAATAACCGCAAAAATTAGCATATCCATTCCACGTAATCCTGGTATAGGGAACGCATCATTCGCTTAATTGA